>JAQVOV010000079.1 GCA_028702395.1 Candidatus Omnitrophota bacterium | reverse complement strand
ATAGTATCTAAAAATGCAGTAGTTGATAGGGTAATAGGGGAATATTATTAAGAGACAATAGGATGTTTAAGATAAAAGAACAAAGATAAAAGATAAAAGGGTGGAACGTCCTGAAAAAGTTTTTTTGGAGTTAGGAAATGCTTTGAAAGGGGTTTGGAAATATTGTTATAAAAGATTATACGTATGTACGAATAACTATTAAAGGGTTTTTAACAAAAATTCCATAAGAAAAAAGTAGATTTTTATCTTTAATTTTTTATCTTTTGTCTTACTTGCAGAAGAGGTGTATATGGGTAGATATGATAAACTTTTGATGCTTTTTATCGGATTACTGGTGTTTTTTATTTTTTTAATGGTTTTTCGAATAGGATGTTCAAAAGATAAGGAGATCTTGCCTGAAAAAAAGATAACAGATACACATGTGGGCGAGTCTTTAAATGAAAAAATACAGCGACTTGAAGAAAGACAACGAGATCTTGAACAAAAACTTTTAGACAATAAAAAAGACATTAGTGAAGACCAGCAAAGGGATGATAATGTTAACATACAACAAGTTACTCCATTAGAAGGACATCTTGCGGATTATCTTGTAACAGAAACTGTCACTAAAGAGAACATTGCTCAAAAAGCTGTATGGCAGGCAACAAAGACCCAAGGTATATATCTTGTATCTGTAAATCTTGAAAATGAGCCTATAGAGAATAGTCTTTTGATCTGGACAGGTATGGGTATCTTGCCTCTTAAATCGTATAAACTTAATGGTAAAGTCCTCTCAATTATCATGCAGCAGCCGCAACAACAGTTCATAGCAGAAAGCGATTTTATTAATATAAGATATTTCAGGAAATAGACCATTAGTTTGTTGAATTAGTTGTACTAGTTTAACTGGTTTGATTGGTTGATGATTGGCAAAGCGCAAAGCGCAAATCGTAATGGGTTTAGCCACGCGCAACGCGCTGCGAGCGCCGAGCTTAATGACCGTCCAAAAAAAGTTTTTTTAAAAGCTTATTTAGAACGTACCACTATCGCGTTGCGCGAGGCTCGTAGCTCGTGGCAAAACCTCTAGAGTCCAATTAACCTTACGCACAACGCATAACGCACAACGATTTAACAATCCTCACTTGCTATTGATCTTCATGTATGATATAATTACATCAAAAATAAAGTATAACTATCTATTAATAATATAAAAGATCGGTTATAATTCAAATATGAAACACTTTTCTAAAAAAATAGTTTTATTTGCTTTTCTTGTTTGTGTATTGCTGTCTTTTTTTTCCTCCAATTCTTATTCTGATGTTAAATTAAAATTCATTGTAATGAATCCTTCTGAAAGAGAAAATCAAAAGATCCCAATTCAGTATTACTTACCAAATGAAATTAAATATGAAGATGTCATAGATGCAGGAGAACTAGAAGTTGATTATGATATTACAGAGAGGCAGCATTTCGTTAAAGGAGAGGTTGAACTTGGACCTAAAGAAACGAAAGTCTTTTCTATAAGTGTCAGAGATGTTTGGGTGATACCGGATAAAAAATTGGATCTTATATCCGAATATGTGCAGGATAAAGCACAGGAGTATCAGGATTCCCCTCATTATAAAACAGTTTCTGCAATGAAAGACAATATCATAAGAAGAGTAGAAGATGTAAAGCTTTCCCAAGAAGCAGATCAAACGATCACAAAGAGAGTTGATGCTTTCAGAACTAATACAAAAATGTTGAAAAGGATCGAGAACGATATTCTTGTTATGGAATCTATTGCAGGAGGGGAGCCTATCCCAAGTGAGAAAACAATTACACTGGTTGTTGAGGTTGAAAATCCAAAAAGTGCAGGAGGGATCTTCCCCATAAAACATTTTCTACCTCCCGAGCTTGATATAGGTGATGTTATAGATAGTGCGGGGCTTGATGTTAATTATGATGTTACCAATGAAACTGTTAGACTTGACGGGGAAGTTGAATTGAAAGGAAATGAATCCAGAAAATTTGAAATTAAAGTAAAAGATGTTTGGTTAGTTGACGAAAGAGCTTTAGAAGGATTACAAAAAGAAAAGAATAAAATCCTTGAGCAGCTTGTTGATACTGAATTTGAAAGTTTAGCAAATTATATTTCAGCTGAAATGGAAGAATTGATAAGTGTTATAAGGGAAAACCAGAAACAGGAACTTCCATTTAAAATGCGTATCGCAAATTACAAGGAAAATAGCGAGAAATTTGATGAAGCAAAGGATTATTTGGATAGATTACGTAATTTTATGCTTCAGTTTGAGTTAGCAAGAGCAGGACAGGAGGGAGTGCCAGACAGAAGTCAACTTGCTAAAGATGTTAATATGGGCGGAGGACAAGGTCAGGGTAAAGGAGCAGGTGTTGGTCAACAATCCTCAGATGGAGCAGGATTAGGTAAGGCAAAAGGGTCTGAGACTCAACAAAGGGGTGGTGGGCTTAAAGGTATTAGGGGTCTAAAAGGAATTATCCTTGTATCGAAATCTATTTTTAAAGGGTGGAAACCGGAAGTTGCTACAACATGGATCATTATTCTTGCTATAGTTGCATTTTTATTTGTTTTTGCACTTTTATTCTATTTAATATCTTTTATGTTGAGTGCAATACAGAAAAAAGAGAAACTTACATTTGGTGAAGATGAAGATGAGGATTAACTGGAGTTAATAGGAGTTTGTGACTAGAGACTAGAAACTAGTGACTAGAATAAATTGATCTTAAGATACACTAGTGTACTATAAATGGGATATATTTAAATTAATTATCTCTAGTTACTAGTCACTAATCACTAGTTACTAAATAGGGAGTAAAATGGGTTTAGAGTATCTAGAAACGGGTATTATCACTGGTGTAAAAGGACCTGTTGTTGAAATGAATGGGCTTGAAAGATGTCTTTATGGGCAGATCATTGAATTTGGGTACGAAACAATAGGAATGATCTGCGGATTTGATGATAAAAGTGTCCAAGCTCTTATTTTAAAGGAAACAGTTCCTATTTCACCTGGAAATAAAGTTTTTGCAAGGTTAAAGCCTTTCAATGTTCCTGTTGGAGATAAATTTATTGGTAGAGTTGTAAATGCTTTAGGTGAACCTTGTGATGGGCAAGGTCCAATTGAGGCAGATGATTATTGTAATATTTTCCAAGATGCACCTACAGTTATGGATAGACAACCTGTAAATGCTCCAATGGAAACAGGGGTTCTTTTGGTAGATGCGCTTATTCCTGTTGGCAGAGGTCAAAGAGAATTGGTTCTGGGAGATAAAATGACAGGTAAGACAACTATATGTACAGATGCAATAATAAATCAAAAAGGCAAAGATGTAATTTGCATTTATTGTTGTATCGGCAAATCAAACACACAATTAGGAAGGGTGATATCCTTATTTAAAGATAAAGGGTGTTTTGAATATACATCAATAGTTTCAGCAACAGCTGCAGCTTATTCAGGACAGCAATATATTGTTCCTTATGTAGCAGCTACCTTAGCAGATTATTTCATGTATTCAAAAAGGCATGTGCTTTTGGTTTTTGACGATCTTACTAAACATGCATGGGCGTATAGGCAAGTATCACTGCTTTTAGGACGTCCTCCAGGAAGAGGTGCTTATCCTGGAGATGTTTTTTATCTGCATTCACGATTAGTTGAAAGGGCTGCAAAACTTAATAATGAACTAGGTGCAGGTTCTCAAACACATTTACCAATAATTGAAACATTGGAAAATGATCTTACAGCATATATCCCTACAAATCTTGTATCTATGACAGATGGACAGATATTTGTTAGTTCTATTTTGTTTAACGAAGGATTTAAGCCGGCAGTGAATATTGGATTATCAGTATCCCGTGTAGGAAGTAAAGCACAATGGCCAATTATCAAAAAACTTTCTGGGGCTATACGATTGGATTATATTCAGTATATGGAATTATTAAGAGTTACTAAACTTCAGTCCTCTGTTTCAAAAGAAGTAAAGAGAAGGCTGAAAAAAGGGGAGATACTTGTTTCGTTCATTACACAGTATAGGGATGTTCCTATGCCTTTGCCTTTAGAAGCATTTTTACTTTATGCATATCAACACGACCTTGTATTAGATCTTTCTTTTGAAGATATTGCAAGATACAAAGCAGAAGTGTATTCTTATGTAGAGGAAAAACATCCGGAGCTTATCGAACTTATAAACAAAGAAAAAAAACTTACTGAAGAAGTAGAAGAAATGATCGAAAGGATATTGCCTGAATATGTGCATTCTTTTCCAAGCTATATGGCTTTCTTGCAGCAAGTTGAAGAAGAGAAAAAACGAAAAGAAGAAGAAAAAAGACTTATTGAAAAAGAAAAAGCTGAAAGAAAAGCTGAAAGGGAAGCAGCTAAAGCAGGGAAGAAATAAGGTGGGGTTAATAGGTGTTAGTTATTAGTGTGAGTTGTTAGTGTGAGTGAAGGATGGTTCTGGATATAGTTTTTAAGACCGAATTTAGGACGATCCACCACACACACTAATAACACACACAAGTAACTAAACGCTATAAAGGGAGTAAAATGGCAGAAGTAATCGAAGAAGAAATAGTAAAGGAGATACCAAAAGACCGGTTTAAGCTGCTTATATTAAATGCAAAAAAAGTGTTCTATGAAAATACAATTAAAAGTTTGATCTGTCAAGGTGATATAACGGAATATGAGCTATTGCCTTATCATTCACCTTTAATTGGCGTTCTTAAAAAAGGATATCTCACAATTGATAATAAATTTGTTCTTCCGATAAGAGGGGGAGTTATTAAATTCTATAATAATGAGTGTGTTATTGTTGCTGATCAGGAAGAGACTGACGAAAGTTATGATTTCAAGGCAGAAGTAATTGAGAAGGATGAGTAATTTGGGGTTAATAGGAGTTAGTGTCAGTGTCCGTGTCAGTGTCAGAATAAATTGATTTAAAGATATTTGTTAAATGACACATAGTTAAATAAAATATTACAGACACAGAAACTGACACAGACACTAAAATTCTATAAAGGAGTTAGTTATGTCAACCGTACTAATACTACTTGTATTGTTTGCTGCGATATTAGGGCCGTCCATAGTTATTGCTTCAATAGGTTTTTCTACTATTAAGGCATTAGGAAGAAATCCTTCAGCAGCACCTAAAATATTTTTAGGGATGATCATAATGGTTGTATTTGCAGAAGCAATTGCAATTATTGCATTACTTGTAGTTTTTCAGCTTTTTGGAAAATAGAACCGAGCTACGCGCTGCGAACTGCGTGCTTCGGGCTTCAAAGACGTAAAGCTCGAGTCTCGTAGCGCGAGGCGCGAAAGGAGTGTAAATATGGTAATTTTACAGATAATTATAGGAGCTTCTCTTTTTATGGGGGTAATAGTTTTTGCCCTTAAAAAGATCATATTCACGGATACTAACAGTTCAATTAACAGACTTAATGCAGAACGTAATATGACAGAAAAAAAACGCCGTGAATTGGAAAGGCAAAAAAAAGAATTCGAAGAACAATGTAAAGAAAAGATAGTTCTTGTTGAAAAAGAAGCTGAGAAGATAAAGATGGAGGCGATAGCTCAGGCTGAAGAAAAGGGTAAGGAATTCATAGATAAAGCACGAAAACAGGCTGAAGAAACAGTTCAAAAGGCTTTTCTTGCAAAAGAAGTATTTAAAAAGAACGTTATTCAGGAGATAGATTCAAAAGTAGTTGATTATTGCAATATGATAGTTGCACATATGTTCTTAGAGAAAATGAGAAAAGAATTTGAAACATCTCTTGCCAATGATTTTTTAAAAGAATTAGAAAAAGTAGATCCTCTGCATTTACAGGATGTAGAGGCTGTTACTGTTATTTCACGGTTTGAACTTGAAAAAGAGATATTAGATAAAATACAAAAGATACTTGAAGGAAAAGTAGAAAAAGAAGTAAAGATAGAGACAAAACAAGAAGAAAGTGTAATAGGCGGGATCCTTCTTCAATTTGGAACAATGGTTTTAGATGGGTCATTATCAAATATCTTAAAAGATTCTATTTCGCAAATAAAAAAGGATCTAACTAAATAATGCCTACATCCAAGTCATTTAAAGAACAGTTGAATTTCATTAAATCAATGCAGTCCTTGATAGAAGCATTAAAGGATATTGATGCGGTCCATTATTTAGCTTTGACTAAAGAGAAAAATCTCCATTTTGAATATTATGATCAAATAATAAAAGATTATGTAAAACTGTTTGCCAGTGTTGCAGATACATATGGCATGACACATCCTCTGCTTAGGGCAAAAGTCAATATTCCATGTGTTGTTGTTCTTTCATCTGATGCAAGTTTTATGGGAAAGCTTAACACGGAATTATGTAGAACAACAGTTCAGCTTGCAGAAAGTTTTAAAACAGATCGCTATGTACTCGTAGTTCTTGGAAAGAAAGGGTTGGTTAGATTAAAGAGTTTGTCAGGGGAGATCATTTCCTTTCCTTCTATCAGTGATAAGAATAGATATGAAGAGGTTGGTAAATTAAAGGATTTTGTTATTGAAAAAAGGATGAAACAGGAGATAGGCGAATTGTATTTGGTTGGAGCTAGATCCATCTCTTTTGTTAAACAGGAAATAGATGTGGTTAAATTACTTCCGCCTGTTGATCTTTTTAAGGAAAGAATAGAACTTAAAATGGAAAAGTGGCAGGAAGTGTGTGTGGAAAGTGATTTTGCCGAAATAATGGAATCTCTTACTGAAAACTGGCTTGTTACAAAATTATATGATTATGCTTATGAATCTAAACTTGCTCAGTATTCAGCAAGAACAACACATTTGGAAGGTAGTCTGGATTATCTTAAAAATGAAGTTAAAAGAGTTTCTTTGCAATTCAATAAAGCAAAAAGAGGTGAGGGTGATAAGGCGATGCAGGAAACTTTTGCTTCTTTGATGGGAGCGTAATTCTAGAGTAGGGGCAATTCATGAATTGCCCCTACGGAGAAAAGATATGACAAAACACAAAGAGGGTTCAATGAACGAAGAGGAAAATAAAAAACCTAAGGATCAGGAAAATACTGGGCAGGATTTGTCTCCTGATGGAAATAAGAAGGAGAAGCCTAAAGATGATAATACTCAAGATATGAATGAGTCCATGGAAGAGCTGACTTCAGATACAAAAGATAATAAGCCAGCTGACGAGGATGAAAAGGGTATTGAAAAAAAAGTTCAGGAGAATAATAAAATTTCTGAAGAAAATTCAGATTCTGAAAAAGTGTCTTCAGAAAAAGAAAAAAACTTGGAGCAGCAATCAATGAAAAAGGCAGATTCCATACAAGATCCGGAATTGTCTAAAGAGCATAAAAAACCTGAGAAGCATTTTGTCGGAGCAGATCTTAAAGATTTTGGAAGGATCATAAGTATCAAAGGGCCTGTATTAGATGCGCATTTCC
>JAQVOV010000078.1:2692-7485 GCA_028702395.1 Candidatus Omnitrophota bacterium | reverse complement strand
TGGACATAAAAGCTCCGTTGCATAAGTATAATACTATTACAAACACACAGGTTAGACTGGATCTTGTACAAGCGTCCATTGCTTTGATACAAACTTCAGGGATCGCACACGAATTCAGAACTACTGTCGTTGGAGGGCTAATTTCTAAAGATGATGATATTGAACAAATGCATAAACTGGTGAATTTTTCTGATAAATATAAATTGCACCAATTTAGAGCCTCTTCTAAGCTTATTGATGAGAGATTTTTTGCTGAAGAATATAGTGTGAGTGATTCTCATATGACACATCTAAGAGAGTCTCTAAAAGGAATACAAAACACTGCTTATGTTCAAGGATAACGAGTACCCAATCCTTTGCAGTGCATGTCTTTTAGGTATTCCATGCAGATATGACGGCTTATCAAAACCAAATTCAAAGATGATCGAGTTATCAAGAATAAAAGAAGTTATCTCTGTTTGCCCTGAACAGCTTGGAGGATTGACTACTCCTAGAATGAAAAATGAGATAAAGCAAGATAAGGTCTTTAGGGAAGATGGTAAAGATGTGACATCAGATTTTCTAAACGGCGCAAAGAAAGTTCTTGAGATCGCAAAAAAAAATAAAATAAAACAAGCCTATCTTAAAAGTAAGTCTCCTGCTTGTGGTTGCGGCAAGATATATGATGGGACATTTACTAAGACACTCATAAATGGTGATGGGATTACTGCAAAACTTCTTAAAGAGAATGGCATAGTAATTATTTCAGTTGATTAGCTAAAACAAAAAGCTAAAATTTGCTATATTTTACTTATTTGAAACTTTGCTTTTTTATAACTCGTTTTTTAAAAATGTAATCACACGAAGTTTGTTTAGAACCATCAACAGTAGCCCCCATACACATAGACACATGATGTCAGATACAAAATAAAAATCTTTTCTTTCTTTCTTTCTTTCTTTCTTTTTGATATAATTATATTATAGTCATTAGTGTGAGTTATTAGTGAGTGCCAGCCTGCCGGCAGGCGGCAGGCTGGTAAAGAAAGGTTCTTAATAGATTTTTCCCGAAAAGATCTGTGTTGATTCTTATACTTAAAATAAGAGAAAAAATGAAAAAATATATAAAACCAATAATTACGGCCGTTAACCTTGATTCTGAGCAAGCGTTACTGATGGTGTGTGCTGTTGCTGCTAGTGGATGGATGTTGGAGTGGATGGGGCAGCCTCAATGTAATGCAGGAGGAACAAGAACATGGATAGGTACTGACTGTCGTACTGCAGTTCGTGGAAGGATGACTTCTGGTAAAGTGCCGTATCCCGTTTCCCAGTTATCAATGCCATCTTAAAAACTCATTAACTTTTCTAACAACTATAAATGGACTTTTATCTTAAAATTAATTTATCCAATTAACTATTCACTAATTTCTAGTTGACTTATAACATATATATGTTATAATTGCACAAAATATTAAAAGAAAAGGATGTGATTATTTATGTCAAAAGTAAGTGTTCATCAAAATGAATCACTTGAAAAAGCTTTAAGACGCTTTAAAAGGAAGATAGAACGAGAAGGTATTTTGAAAACCTTAAAAGCTAGGAAACACTATGAAAAACCTAGTGAAATAAAGCGGAGAAAACAACGTTCAAGTCCAAAAAGCATATAATTTTATTGTTGTTTTTTGTGTTTTGCGTTAACAGCGCAAATTCACAACAGAACATTGATACAAGGCCCTTTTGTTTGGATAATGGTTTAAAAGTAGTTTTTAAACCATTGCCAGAAAAAGGGCTTGTTTCTTTTTATGTAAAAATAAAAGCAGGTTCAGGCTTTGAAGGAAGATATGCAGGCACTGGAATTACGCATTTTATAGAACATATGATCTTTAAGGGTAGTGAACAAATGTCCGAAAATACTCTTGTTGATAAAGTAAGAATTGCAGGCGGACATATTAATGCAGCAACAACCCCTGATAGTACCACTTTTTTCGTTTCAGTAACTTCCGACAATATTTTTGAGATAATAGATCTCCTTTGTGAGGCTATCATGGAGCCAGCCTTTGATAAAGAGGATTTTGAAAAAGAAAGAGATGTTATCATTAACGAGATCCGAATTGGTAATGATAATCCATCACGAGAGATCTCAAAAAGGCTTTTTGATCTTGCTTTTATTTATAGTTCATATAGATTTCCAATAATAGGCTACGAAGAACTTTTTAAGACGCTATCCCACGATGATCTTGTTAATTATCACAAAAGATATTATGTTCCTAACAATATGGTAATTTCAATAGCCGGAGATATGGATGTACAAAAGGCATTGGAAAGGATAAGAACATCATTTGGCAGTTATCATAGAGCTTTAGATCCTGTTGCAACAAACCAAAAAGAGCCGTCTCAGCTTCAAAAAAGAGTTGGTCAGAGTTTTATGCCAATAAATTTAGCTTATATGAATATTGGATTTCATTCATGTTCGATCCTTAATCCTGATATCTATGCATTGAATGTGCTGGATTCTATTTTAGGTAATGGGGATAGTTCTATATTAAATACGGAAATAGTCAAAAATAAAAAACTTGCATTTAATGTGTCTTCATATAACTATTCTCTGCTTTATGACGGCTTGTTCATTATTGGAGGGATCTTTTTACCTGAAAATAAAGGAAAGATAGAAAGTGAGATATTTGGTATTATTGACAGAATAAAGAATGGAGAGTTAGACGATGATGTAATAGAGAAAGCAAAAAATCAAATTGTCAGTTCCTATCTTAATAGTTTACAGTCAGCTTCTCTGCAAGCTTCTCAAATGGCTTTGGGGCTTATGTTTTTAGGTAACGATGACTTTAGCGAGAAGTTTGTGGATGAAATATCAAAAGTTAAAAAAACAGATGTTATAGAAGCCGCACAAAAATATTTAACAGAAAATAATATGTGTGAATTCACTATTTTTCCTGATAGTTTAGAAAAAAAGGATATTGAACAGCTTAAACAAATACAGGAAACAAACCCTGTTATGATAAAGTTAGACAATGGTATACGTGTTATTTTAAGAGAAAGGAAAAATGTTCCGATAGCTAGTATCAGCTTTTTGTGTTTGGGGGGACTTAGAGAAGAAACAGAAACCAATAATGGTATTTCAAATTTAATGGCAGGACTTTTGCTTAAAGGAACGAAAAACCGCAACGAAGACCATATCACGAGTGTTTTGGAGCAAAAAGGGGCATATATAAACAGTAGCAGTTCGCTTGATTGTTTTTCCGTGAATGTTGATTGTCAAAGTAAAGATCTGTTTTTTTGTATGGAAATATTGCAGGATATTATTTTAGAACCTCTTTTTCCTGAAGAGGAGTTCCTAAAAGCAGTTGACAGGACTAAGGGGCTTATAAAAAAGGAAAATGATAGTGCTTTTCAAATAGGGTATAAAGCAATGAAAAAAGGATTGTTTGGGCAAAGCCCATATGCAATGGATCCTATCGGAACAGAAAATTCTCTCTCTACCATATCCGTTTCTCAGATCAAAGAAATTTACGAAAAACAATTGGTGCCTGATAATATTGTCATAAGTATTGTTGGGGATATTGATGTAGAGCAAACACAAAAAGAGGTAAAAAAATATTTTGAGAAAATACCAAAGAAAAAGAGGGATGTTCTTAAGGATATTAGTAGTACGCAGCTATCAGTAGAAGATGATGTACAAATAAACATGGATAAGGAAGCTTCAGTATATGTTATTGGGTTTAAAGGAGCAGATCTTAATAATGATGACAAATATGCATTAGATGTACTCTTTAGTTGTATGACAGGTGCAGGGGGAAGATTGTTCAATGTTCTAAGAAAAGATAATGCATTGACATATTCGCAAGGAGGATATTCTGTTTCTGTGGTTGATGATGGGTTTTGCTATTTTTATATTTATTCATCAGCAGAGACAATTTCCAAAGCCAAAAAAATCCTGATTGAACAAATTGATAGGATATTTAAGGATCCTTTTACTTCAGATGAAATTAATGCAGCAAAAAAAACACTTATATTTGATCGGAAAAGTGCAATGCAGATAAATTCTTCACAAGCTTTGCTAATGGCTAGTGATGAACTTTTTGGACAAGGTTATGATTCATATCTTGACTATTCAAGTAGGATCAATAGTGTTAACAGAGAAGATGTTATGAGGGTTGCAAAAAATTATCTTGATCTGACTGACTCAGTTTCTGTTACCGTTAAACCACAGGAGGTCTAACATGCTTAGAGAGATGATCGTTAACGGGCAGTTCTACCCTGATAGTCCTGTTGAACTTAATAAGATGATAACGAGTTTTATGCCAAAGGTCTATAACAAAACAAATGCAATAGGAGCCATTCTTCCGCATGCTGGGTATGTTTTTTCTGGGATAGTTTCCGGGAATACTTTGTCGCAAATACAATCAAAAAAAACATATATTATCCTTGGAACTAATCATACAGGAAGAGGAGAATCTTTTGCAATAGAAAAAAGAGATTGGCAAACACCTATTGGTTTGGTATTAACAGATAAAGAGCTGGCTGATAATATCCTTGAAAAAAGTGATATTATAAAAAATGACAGTATTGCACATAAGTTTGAACATTCAATAGAAGTGCAGATGCCATTCATAAAAAGAATTAATGAGGAAGCTAAGGTTGTTGCAATATCAATTTCAAGTGCACCTTTAGAAATATACGAAAAAATTGCCTGTGATATTGTAAAAACAATTGAGAAAAGAGATGATGTTTGTGTTCTAGCCTCAAGCGATATGGATCACTATGAGTCTGGAGACATTGTAAAACAAAAGGATATGCTAGCT
>JAQVOV010000078.1:0-2592 GCA_028702395.1 Candidatus Omnitrophota bacterium | reverse complement strand
ATACGAAAAAATTGCCTGTGATATTGTAAAAACAATTGAGAAAAGAGATGATGTTTGTGTTCTAGCCTCAAGCGATATGGATCACTATGAGTCTGGAGACATTGTAAAACAAAAGGATATGCTAGCTGTAAATAAAATTTTAAATTTTGATACAGAAGGATTTTTAGATATCCTTATGCAGAATGATATTAGTGTATGTGGTTATTCTCCTATTGCAGTGTTACTAGAGATCATGAAAAAACTGAAAGTAAAAAAATCAAAGCTTGTTTTACATCAAACAAGCGGGGATGTTTTAGAGGATTTTTCTTCAGTTGTCGGGTATGCGGGAGTGATATTTTACCGCTAATAGGGGATATAAGTAAAAAGGAAAAAGGGTAGAAGATCCTGAACGCGGGTTAATAGGGAGTAGAGACCAGAAACCAGAGACCAGTGACCAGAACGGTTAATTGGGTTTATAAGGAAAAAGGTAGGCGTGAAACTCGTGACTCTCGACACGTAGCTCGAAAACCGTCATCCCGGTTTTGCCGTCCATAGGACGGCAAATACCGGTATGACAATTTAATCACCGAATAACAAGTAACGCTTTACGGTTCATGTTCACCTCTTACGACATACGACATACGATATACGAAATACGAAATACGCATACCGCACAACGCTTAAAGGGGGTTTAAATGTTTGAATTTTTCAAAAAGAAAAGAACGATATTATGTCTCGGTGGCGGGGCAGCCAGAGCAATTGCAAATATTGGGGTTTTAAAAGTATTGGATCAAGAAAAGATACCAATAGATCTTATAATCGGCTCCAGTATGGGAGCATTGGTAGGAGCAGCTTATAGTGTTGGACGTAGTGTTTCATATATGATCCAAAGAGTTGAGCAATTTGACGTAGAGGAAATAACAGATATTACTTTATCTAGATCAGCTTTTACAAAAGGTGAAAGGTTAAACCGCTTTATTACTGAAGTAACTGATGGCAAGAGTTTTAAAGATTGCAAGATCCCTCTTGCAATTACAGCAACAGATCTGAATACTGGGGAAGAATATCTGTTCAGATCCTCTGACGATCCTGGAAATATGCAAAAAATAGTTCAGGCAAGTTGTTCATGGCCTGCTTTTTTCCCTCCTTTAGAATTTAATGGGAAACTTTTGGCAGATGGTGGTATTAAGAATAGTGTTCCTGTAAAATGGGCAAGGGAAATAGATCCAAAAGCATATATTATTGCTGTTAAAACAGGGTTTGAACCACAGCTTATAAAATATAACCATATGCTTGAATATCTTGTTCAAACCATTCAGATCATGGGGCAAGAGCTTGATAGATACCAGTCATTAGGTGCTTCGTGTGTAATTGAACCTGACCTTCATGAGTTTAACCAGCTGGATTTTGCCAAAATTCCTATTATGCTTGAAAGAGGTGAGCTTGCTTGTCGAAAGAAAATTAAAAAAATAAAGAGAAGAATAGACCTACGAAGAATTAAGACATAAAAAAGTCAGCTTGCGTGTGTTGCTTTTCATTTTATTCAATGGCATACTAAATATAAAGATATATTAAGTTTTTAGGTAAATTGGAGAATAAAATGAAAGCTTCCGGAAAAAGCATCAATTTTGGTTCTGCTGTTAGAAAGGTCATTGCATGTATGATTGCAGTGGCTTTTTTGTTTTCTGGATTTTCAAATGAATTGGTCCGGGCTCAAAATAATAAAGATGTTCCCTTGCTTTCCGGAAGCGGTGAGGGAGGTGGTCTTAGTCCGGACCATTTTATTTCAGATATTGCAAATACACAATTACCACTTTCCTTAGGATATATAAGGGAAGTCCATTTATCAGATCAACAAAAACCATTTATCGTATATTTGCAGGATGCTCACTGTAATTATTCATGTCAACAAAGCATTGTTTCTATTATTGATTATTTCAATGAAAAATTCAGCATGGATCTTGCTATCGTTGAGGGAGGTCAGGGGGATTATGATTTTTCAATGTTTACAAGTATTCCTGATATTGAAAAACGAGCACAAATAGTTGATTATTTTGTAAGAGAAGGAAGGGTAACAGGTACTGAACAATTTGCTATCATGAATCCTGATAGACTTATTGTTAAAGGTCTTGAAAGGCAAGATCTTTATTCAAAAAACCTTAATGTTTATAGGGATAGCCTTACTTACAAGGAAGATGTTGATAAACATATTAATACTGTAGCACATTATTTTTCTAATTTGAAGAGACATATGTTCTCTAAAGAGGTTGATGAATTTGATAAAAGAACAGATGAATATAATGGTGATAAAATCCCGTTAAAGGATTACGTTAGTTATATTGACTCTGTTGCTGTTAAAAGGAATATTGATCTAAAGGAATTCGCGAATTTAAATCATATGCTCATGCTTTTGTCAGGAGAAAAAAATATTGATTTTGATAACGCCCAAAAGCAAAGAGATGAGGTTATAGACCTTTTAATGAAGAACTTATCAAGGTTCGAGGTTTCTGTACTAGTACAAAGATCAATTAGTTACAAGAATGATGATATGACTCCTTCTCAGTTCTATGAATATCTGTTCGATAAGATCGATTCGTGCCATATAGATGTTTT
>JAQVOV010000077.1 GCA_028702395.1 Candidatus Omnitrophota bacterium | reverse complement strand
ATTAAAAAATTGTTTTCGTACGGGTCATTATTGGTTCTAGCATCTCAACCGGTGGGTCTACTGCCGACGGTTAAATTCTTGTTTCTTTTACCCGAACCAAAGCCCAACGATCTTATAATTACTTCCTTCTTGAGAAAGCACCACTTTTATCAGCATATCACTATGCTCACATGTGGCTTTATAAAGTACAATTGAATTATTAAGCTGTGTCAAAAAACCAATATACGCAAGATCCTGTATTGTACCATACAAAGCTATTAAACTTTTCCTTGCACTTATAAAATCTATCTGAGGAAACTCTTCGAACATTTTCTCCGAAAAAAAAACACCCATTCTATCATAATTACTATCATTATAACTTTCAACAATTGCATCTAGAATTGGTGCAGATATTTTCTGTACTTCAGTAGGACTTTTAGAAATAGGCTCTGCAAAACTATTGATCTGTAATATTGCAAAAAATAACAGTAGAATAATAAAAATCTTTTTCATATCTTCCCCCCTATGTTATAATGAATTCATGTATCACCATGCTTTATTAAAATTGATAGGTATCACTGAAATAGCTATTGGCTTATCTACCATAACAGGAATAGCCATTACACCTCTTACTAATTTCCCTACAAAGCACTTATCAGTAATGATCTTTGTTATTACAACTTCTATTATATCAGTTTTTCTTGGAATAGGTATAATAAAAAACAACAAAACAGCTATAAAACTAATTCTGATATTTTCTATTTATATTATATTGACAAAGATCCTTATTTTTTATGGTTTAATGCAGTTTAACGGAGAAATAATAACTTTCCTGCCAAAAAACGCAAAAAATTCTATCTCTTTAATATACCACTCTTTAATTGTTATTGTCTTTTATCGAGAATTATTAAGCCCAAGCTCATAAAAACACATAACCATACAAAGACATCCCCGAACTTAGTATAAAAACTCTTTCTCATAGGCTTATATATCCTTGCCTTAGATATACCATCAACAAAAGTTTCTTTGCCTTTAACTTTTAAGATATCTGTTATTTCTCCTCTAGGATCAATAAAACATGATATACCTGTATTTGCCGAGCGTACTACTGAAACCCTGTTCTCGACCGCCCTGAAGACCGAAGACTGAACATGCTCATAAGCAGCATTAGTATCTGAAAACCATGCATCATTTGTTATATTCACAAGAAAATCTGCCCCTTTATTTACTGCCAATCTACTTATATCAGGGAAAATATCCTCAAAACATATTAAAACACCGAATTTCAGGAACCTTCGTTCTCTTATAAGCCCTTCTGATGTTTCTATATCATTTTTTGCAACAAAGCTAAAGATCTTATACTCCTGACCTGGAAGCATATCTCCTACAGGTTTATCTATGGAGGACCTTATCCATGGCAGTTTATCTTCAAAAGGGATATACTCACCAAAAGGAACAAGATGCATCTTGCTGTATATCTCTTGTATCTGTGCTTCTGAAGAAATAAAATATGCACTATTATAATAATTTCCTTCGCTATAACTTACTGACCCTATCAAAAAATCCTTTCCCATTCTTTTAATGAACTCATCTATACGATAGGTTATTGAAGTATCGTCGTTATATAATCCGGGAAAAGATGTTTCAGGCCATATAATAAGATCCGCTCCGTTTTTTGCAGCAATTTCAGAAAGTCTCATATATTGTTCAAGTATCTCAACTTCATATTTTTGAGGGTCCCACTTTTTTTCCTGTGCAATATTTCCTTGTATAAGCGCAATATCCATAGGTTCTTTTTCAAGTTTTACCTGCATAAAACTAAATCCATAAAACAAAGTTATCATGCAAAACAATACACACACAAATACATGATGTCTTTTGTTTTGGAAATATCTTAAAATAGAGTAAAAAACCAGATTTATCATTACAATAATGAAAGATAATCCATAGGCTCCTGTTATATCTGCAATTTGAATAACGGCTATGTTCTTATATAAGCAATGCCCCAACAATGCCCAGGGAAAGCCTGTGAATATATGCGAACGAAGGAATTCTGAAATTACCCATACAGAAGGAAATACAAAGACTATTATAGATGTATCAGAAATTTTATACAATAAACCTATTGCAGGAAAGATAGCAAGAAAACATATTAATACTACAGCACCAAGAACACTTACATGCACAAGCCAATATAAAAGTCCTGCGAACATCACAAGTCCGAAAACATATCCTACAAAAAATCTCTGTTTTATGCTCGTGTTTTCCAATGCAAAAAACAAAGGCACAAATGATACCCATACCAAAAATTCAAGGTTGAATTTCGGGAATGCCAATATCACAAGCAGTGATGAGATTATTGCTAATATTAGTTTCCGCAGCATTTTTTATATTTTTTCCCGCTGCCGCAAGGGCAAGAATCATTTCTTCCGACCTTAGGGAGCTCTCTCATAACAGGTTCCGAAGGCAGGTCCATATTCGTTACAGATGAAGTTTTTCCTCTTGGGATATCCCTTGACTGCATAGGAGAAAGTTTTTCATGAACAAATTTCTCTTTACTTAGATCTACAGAACGCTTGAACATTTGTTCTTGAATTGCATAATTCTTGAACAATTTTTCTATTGTCTCTTCATCTATTGCATATATAAGTTGTCTGAACATTCCATATGCCTCATGCTGATATTCAACAAGCGGATCTTTTTGTCCATATGCTCTCCAATTTATCCCTTCTCGTAGTTGATCGAGATTGAATAAATAATCTTTCCAATTAGCATCTATAACACTGATCATTATCATCTTTTCAAAATACTGCATTTTTTCTTTATTGAAAGCTTTTTCCCTTCTTTCATAATGAACTTTTGCAGTATTGAATACTTTGTTGAAAAGTTCTTCTTTTGAAAGATCTTCAAGATCTTCATTCTTAAAACTTATTAACAGTTTAAGAAAGATCTTTTTCTTAAGATCCTCTATAAAAGTTTCTGGTTGGTTTTCATAACCTTCAAGCCAGGAATTAATAGCATCTTCTAGGATCCTGAATATCTCATCTTTCATCTCATCGCCAAAAATAATAGCTCTACGTCTATCATATATCATTTCCCTTTGCTGATTCATGACATTATCGAATTTTAAAAGATGTTGTCTTATCTCGAAATTCTGCATTTCAACCCTCTGTTGTGCTGTACCTATTGCACGCGATACCAGAGGATGCTGTATATCCTGGCCCTCTTCCATGCCAAGTTTATCCATGACCATCCTTATCCTATCAGAACCAAAGATACGCATCAGATCATCTTCTAAAGATAGAAAGAATTTGCTGGCGCCAGGATCCCCCTGTCTTCCTGATCGACCTCTAAGCTGATTATCAACACGTCTTGATTCATGACGTTCAGTACCAAGAACATGCAAACCTCCGCTTTGAATGACTTCTTCATGCTCATTTTTTGTCTGCTGTTGATATTCTGCTAAATATTTCTGATATGCTTTGTCTTGTTCTTTTTCGTCATCAATAGAAAGTCTTTCAACGGCATCACTTGCCAATGCCTTTGCATTTCCACCTAAAAGGATATCAGTTCCACGCCCTGCCATATTGGTAGCTATTGTAACAGCCCCTTTTCTTCCTGCTTGAGAAACGATATGCGCTTCCATTTCATGGAACTTTGCATTTAGGACATTATGAGGGATCCCTCTCCTTTTAAGCATAGCACTCAAGACCTCTGATTTTTCAATTGAAACAGTACCTACTAAAACAGGTGCCCCTTGTTTATAAAGAGCCTCAATATCATTACAGATCGCATTGAACTTCTCTTTTTCTGTTTTATATATAACATCCGGATAATTAACTCTCTGCATAGGTTTATTTGTAGGCATAGCAACAACATCCAGCGAATATATTTTAGCGAACTCATTTTCTTCTGTTTTAGCTGTACCTGTCATACCGCTAAGTTTATCGTACATCTTGAAATAATTCTGCAGAGTGATAGTTGCATGAGTTTGTGATTCTTTCTGGACCTCAACTCTTTCTTTTGCTTCTATAGCTTCATGTATACCGTCTGAAAATCTTCTTCCGGGCATCATTCTACCTGTAAACTCATCTACAATGACTATCTTGCCTTCATTTATGACATAATCAACATCTTTTTTGAACAAAACATAGGCTTTTAAAAGCTGTTTTATACTATCAACCTCTTTCTGTTGTCTTACATACTCTGCTGTTATTTCCTCCTCTTTCTTTACCTTTTCTTCTTCGTTAAGGGTTTTATCACCAGAAAGTTCTGAAAGCTTTATCTCAAGGTCATGTATCATGAAATCAATATTGAATCTTTCTTTCATGAAAGCTTCACCTTTGCCTGTGAAAATAACTTCTCTGGTTCTTTCCTCAAAAGTATAGTAAAGTTTTTCTAAAAACTCCGTTCGTTCCTGCTCCATAAGTTTCGAGTCATACTCCATAATAGCTTTATCAGCCATACCTTTTATTCTTGCATCTTTCATTATAATATCCAAAAAAGCTCTTTCCTTCGGCGAACCCTTATGTATAATATAAAGAAGTCTTTTTGTATTTGTTTCATCCTTATCCATAACTCTTTTAAGCTCTTCTATAAGTTCCCCAATAAGACGTGATTGTTGTTTTGCAATGCTGTCAACAACAGGCCTATTCTCAACAAAAGCAGTATTAACAGTATCTATAGGTCCTGAAATAATAAGCGGTGTTCTGGCTTCATCTATTAAAATACTGTCAACCTCGTCTACAATTGCAAAACTATGATCTCTTTGGACAACATCTTCTTTGGAAATAACAAGATTATCCCTTAAATAATCAAATCCAAACTCATTATTTGTTCCATAAACAATATCACAATTGTAACTTGACTGTCTTTGACGTGTACCCATATCATGTTTGATAACTCCAACAGAAAACCCGAAGAATTCATACACAGGTTTCATCCAGTTCATGTCACGTTCTGCCAAATAATCATTTACAGTAACAACATGAACACCTTCCGCACTTAATGCGTTTAAGCAAACTGGTAATGTTGCAACAAGTGTTTTTCCTTCACCTGTGGTCATTTCAGCAATATTACCTTCATGTAAAAAGATACCTCCCATAAGCTGAACATCGAAATGCCTCATATTAAGTTTTCTTTTAGCAACTTCCCTGACAACAGCAAATACTTCTGCTAAAATATCGATAAAAACACTGTTTTTTAGGTTTTTAAGCTTTATTTTTACCTTATCCTTTTCTTCAGGTGAAGTCATTGAAAGTATCTCTCCTTTTATTGACTCGACTTCATCCTTTATTTTTTCTTTTTTATTTCTCACATGCTCTTTGAAGTGTTTGACCTTATCCTTTAGTCTTTCATCAGAAAGTTGTGAAATATCAGTTTCAAAACTATTGATCTTATCAACAATTATCTGCAATCTTTCAATTTGTCTGTCATCATGCGACTTAAAAATTTTCTTTAAAAACCCGAACATATTTGACTCCTTTATAATATTTAGTGACCAGAGACTAGTGACCAGAGACCAGGACAGTCTATAGACTGTTATCTTAAGATCAATTTATCCTGGTTTCTGGTCTCTGGTTTCTGGTTTCGAACCCCTATTAACTCTTTAAATATCCCTCAATAAACATCTCAAGTTCCCCATCTAATACTGCATCAGCATTAGATGTCTGAACATTAGTTCTGTGATCTTTTACCATATAATATGGGTGTAATACATAAGACCTTATCTGCGATCCCCATTCAATTCTTTTTTTTTGCTCATAAACTTTGTCAATTTCAGCTTTTCGTTTGTCCATTTCATGTTCATATAACCGTGATCTTAAAACTTTCATGGCAGAATCTTTGTTCTTGAACTGTGATCTTTCATTTTGACACTGCACAACTATTCCTGTTGGTAAATGTGTTATCCTTACTGCAGAATCAGTGACATTAACATGCTGTCCTCCGGCACCACCTGAACGATATGTATCAATTCTAAGATCCGTAGGATTTATTTCAATATCAATATCATCCGTTATTTCAGGAAGAACCTCAACTGAAGCAAAAGAAGTATGCCGTCTACTGTTAGCATCAAAAGGTGATATCCTGACCAATCTATGAACACCTGTTTCTCCTTTTAAGTATCCATAAACA
Organism: Candidatus Omnitrophota bacterium; assembly: GCA_028702395.1. GTDB lineage: Bacteria > Omnitrophota > Gorgyraeia > JABMRN01 > JABMRN01 > JAQVOV01. The sequence continues at coordinate 1,387 of JAQVOV010000077.1, read as the reverse complement.
TAAGCACCTTTTATTATAACTGTGACATTTTTTATCCCAGCTTCTTCGCCTCCTAAGATATCAAAAACCTGTATTGTAAAGCCATTACTTTCAGCCCATTTTGTATACATTCTAAGAAGCATATTCGCCCAATCACAACTTTCAGTTCCGCCTGCACCTGCATTTATACTTAGAATAGCATTTAAAGGATCTTCTTTCTTGTTAAGCATACTTTTGAATTCAATAGCATGGACTTCTTTTGAAAGCTTATTCACTTCTTCATAAAGTTCCTTTATTGAAGAGGCTTCATCATCTTCTGTTAATTCAACAAGTTCTGTAAGCTCTTTATGGTGAGTTTCCATATGAAGAAAATCATCTCTGATATCTTTAAGTGCTTTTAATTTTCTTGAAACTTTATTGGCATTCTCTTGATCTTTCCAAAAATCTGGTGAAGATATCTCTTCTTCTATTGAACATATTTCTTTAACCTTTTTATCAAGGTCAAAGAAACCTCCTCAGATCAATGATCTTCTTGTCTAAACCGGAAAGTATATTCTGTATATCATCTAACATTTTTTGTCCTTTATAGCTTGTTCAGCTCTCAGCGATCAGCTACCAGCTTTCAGCAAAAGAACGTTCTGAAATCAGTTTTCCCTAAACTTCTTTTAGGACGTTCCAAAACCTGCCTGCCCTGCCAGCCGGCAGGGCAGGCATGGCTGAAAGCTGACAGCTGAGGGCTGATAGCTCATCTTTAGATCAATTAAGCAGGTATTATATCAACAAACTCCCTCTTTAGCAATGCTTTCTTCAAGCTTTGCCACAAGCAAAGCGCAGTCTCGCCGAAACTAAACGCGAAAGCAATTTAGCGAAAGCGGATTTGTCTTTCCTCTTCCAACAACCTTACTTTCTCACTGCCTCCTTTTACATAACCCCCTATATTTCCATCACTTCTAACAACCCCGTGACATGGTACCCTGCCAATATATGGATTTTTGTTCAAAGCATTCCCTACTGCCCTATAAGCTTTAGGCTTTCCTATCTTTTCAGCCACCCATTTGTAAGTTCTTGTTTGTCCTTTAGGTATCTGTAGAACTGTTTTATATACAGCCTTTTGAAATTCTGTTAAGTTTTTATTTTTTCCGATTTCCATTAAAATACTCATTCCAACCTTTTTTATTCGTTTTGCGTTATTCTTCTGCCGGCAGGCAGGTTGTGCTTATGTGTTAGACGTTATGCATTATGCTTGGATTGCCACTCTCTTATACTTGTCATCCCGGTTTTGCCGTCTATCAGACGGCAAATACCGGGATCAACAAAATCGAGCGGCGTAAAAGCTGTGTAGATCTGACGAGGCTGCCAATTATACATGTTCCTATATTCATCAAATAAAACATCTGCATTATAATAA
>JAQVOV010000076.1 GCA_028702395.1 Candidatus Omnitrophota bacterium | reverse complement strand
ATAGACCCAAGCCTTATTGCCAGTAAACATGCTGTTTTGATACCACCTGTTAGGGAGGATGGTAGTAAAGATGATGCACAACAGGTAGAATCTCTTAGATATATTGAAGATTTGCAAGAAGGCATACAAAGGTTGTTATTACAAGAGATAAGTCATTCAGAAAGAATGCATATCAGTAGTACTGTTAAAGAATATTCTTGGAAAACAATTTATAATAGAGTTTCTGATGTGTATAATGATGTTATAAGAAAGCGTGTAGAACGATATAGTCCAAAGTCTCCAAAAGAAAAGCCATCGCAATTCTCTAAACAGGTGAAGGTTGTTGAAGTGCATCCTACAAATAAATGTAATTTGAGCTGTTATAAGTGTCCTTACGGTAGGCTTCATCATGACGGGGAAACTTTCCCATTTGAAGATATTTCAAAAATTGCAGAGATGAAACCAGAAAAAATATTTGTTTTAGGTGGGGGAGAACCTTCTTTGTATTCGTGGAAAGGTCATGATATTTATGATTTTATGAGAGTTTTAAGAGAACAAAATGAGAAAGCTACGATCTCCCTTTGTACAAATGGTATTATATATTTAGATGAAAGATTGCAGAATGATATAGATATTCTAAGGGTTAGTACTCATGGTTTTAAAGGAGAACATTTTCAGGCTTATGGTGAAGACATGCCGGAGTCTGTAAAAAAAATTAATGAGAATATCTGGCGATATTTCCAGACAGGGGTATTACAAGATCAATGGACAACATTTTTATTTGATAAACATAATGTTATGGATGCGATAATTATTGTTGAAGCCTTATGGAATAAGTGGAATCAATTATGTGAAAAAAATAGTGCATTAAGATTAAAGAAATTCGGATTTAAACTTATTTATTTAGCAGACGATAAAAATTTAGAATGTCCTTTTCATTTGTCAAATCCGGATGATCAAACAATGAAATTATGGGCAGAAGCGATTAATGCAATAAAACAAAGCAATAGTCCTTTTGCAGAGTATTTAAAAAATTATGATAGTGAATCGGCTAATACGGGAGGATTTATTTTACCACAAGAGATAGCTGATGCTATGCTTCCTGTTCGTGAGGCTCCAAAAGTTAGCCAATGTTTATTGTCTAAAGATCATGCTTTGATTGGTGCAGATGGAAATATTTATCCTTGTAGAATTCAAGCTGCCAATGCCGGATATACATATGGTAAAGTTGCACATACAACAGTTGATGAATTAGCGTTAGAACGCAAAAGGTTGTTTGATAAACCTTTGCATACTTGTTCAAGTGGTTGTAGATTGATGCATACGCTTATTGGGCAAGCTATTACTAAATATGATGATGATAACGTTAATGGGTCTTTCATTGCAAAAAAGGGAGGGCCAACAAATAAAAAACTATTAATATTTGATATGGATGGTACTCTTTACAACTCCTTAGACTTTATAATACATCAAAGAAAAGTTTCTACTAAATGGATAGCAGCAAAATTAGGTAAAACAAATAAAGAGATTATGGAGATGTGGCCATGGCAAGAGCGTAAAACTGAATCGGAATTTGTAAAAGAATGCGGATTGGATCTTAGGGAATATTATGAGGGGAAGGCAGAGTTTTTAGATGTTTCTAAGTTAAGTACACCTGAAGTTAATGAATATAATAGTAAACTTCGAAATCTTTTGGATAGGTTGTCTAAGAAATATCATTTGGCTTTAGTTACAAATAATGGTGAAAAAGTAGCACATAAAATATTAGAGGCTTTAGGCTTAGATGATTTATTTGAATATATTATTGGAGAAGACACTTTTTTTAGTGGAAAACCTGAAACAGCAATGTTTGAAAAAGCAATGAATTATTTTGTAGTAACGCCTGCTGAAGTTGTTTCTATTGGTGATAATCTTAAACATGATGTGGACACCATTGAAGAACTCGGAGGCGATGGTATCTTTGTGCCAAATGGCCCAGTTGATATTATAAACGAGTTAGAAACTAAACTAGAGGATATGGAAACTAATAATCCTGAGAAATCTCAAACTGTTGAAGGGTCTCCTGAGTTAAAAGAATCTGTTCAAAGCCCATTGACAAAAGTTAGAGGGCTTCTTCATAATGCTTCAACTTATGGAAATATGTCTACCGGTAAATGGTTAGGATTTCCAGAACGTGCTGAATTGGTTGCACAAGGACGATTTGATGATGTTATGCCAGTTAATGCTCAGTTTGTGCCTTCACAACTATGTCCTTCTAATTGCTTGACCTGTACTTATGGACGAAATAAAGATGAAATGTCAGTGTGCAGTGACAAAAGTCCATTTGTAATGAGTTTAGAGGATATTAAACTTTATATTGATAGATTAGCTGCTGCAGGTGTACAAAGTATTACATTTACAGGAGGCGGAGACCCGTTATTCAACAAAGCTTTATTTGATGGTATTGAATATGCATCACACGAAAAAGGATTGGCTACAGGGCTATTTACTGAAGCACATTTGGTTACAGATAAAATTGCAGAGAGAATGGTTAATGTTGGTCTTAAGTTCATTCGTATAAGTTTTAATGCTGGGCGTCCAATCACATATAAATACTTTTTTGGAGTTGGTGAAAAGATGTTTTATAAGGCATTGGAAAATATTGAAAAAGTTGCTGCAGCTAAAGAGAAATTCGGTAAAAGACTTGGACTTGGTGTAGGTGTAATAATTACGCCATTAAATGTTATGGAACTTATGGAAATCGCCAGATTGATCCAAGGTATTGCAGATCGTCATCCGGGAACATTGGCGCATCTTTGGTATAGGCCGACAGTAAGGTATTTGCGAGGAGTGCAATTAGCAAATCCTAAAACAAACGCTTGTTTAGAATATATTAAAAGACATCCAGATCTGAAAAAATATTATGATGCATATCATAAATTTACATATGATGGAGAACAATTTCCAGCTTCTATTTTTCAGAAAGCAATGGATGATTTAGCAAATAGAATTAAACCGTTTATTGAGAATAAGCCTAATGGGGTTAAGGTTTTTTATCCAAAGACACGTATAGAAGCAATGGATGAAATAGCTAAGGGTTTTTCTCGTTGCCGTGCTTGTCCGTGGTTAACTTTTGTTGGTTCTGATGGAAGTGTATATCATTGTGTTGAACATGGACTTGATCCTAAAGCCATATATGGTAATTTAAAAACACAAACTTTAGAAGAGATATGGCAAAGTCAGCAGAGACAGGAAGTTATTAAATTTATGGCTGAAGAAGGATTAGATAATCGATGCCCTCCTATGTGTATGTTAACAGAGCAAAATCGTATATTTGAAGTTATTTCAGAGGTTGCTGAAAATGCTCAAGGTCGAGCGGAATTAAGAAAAGCGATTAAGGAAGAATCAGATGTTTTCATGGATAAGATAGGCAAAAAGATAGGGGATGGAATTAAGTTCATGAATTTGGGAGTACTCTTTGTGCTCGGGATATTATTTATTGATACGGGGCTTTCTTTAGTTTTTGGAAAACTGTTAATAACTGCCGAATTATTTGTGATAGCTGGTGTTTTAGTTAATAACGCAATTAATTTGAGGGCGGATAAAAAAAATAAAAGAGTAAAACCTTTGGATGCTCAGACAAAACCCGAAATAGAAAGTTCTCCTAAAAAAGAACAGATAAATTTTACGATTTTGAGTTTATTTCATAATAGGTATGTTTTCTATGCAGAATCATTAGGCCCTAGTGTTATTAAGTCATATTTAAAAGAGCAGTTTGGTGATGCTGTTAAGGTTGATATTATTGATCTGCAATTTGAGCGTGATGTTGATAGCGTTTTGGAAGAATTATCTATGAATCCACCTGAGATTATAGGGTTATCGGCAAAAGTCTTAACACAGGAACAGATGATGGATATTTTAGAAAAACGTAAAAATTATCCATCATTTGAAGAAAAAGGAACATTGTTTGTTGTGGGAAATATTACAGGTGCTTCAATGTATCAGGAAATTATTGCTGAACATGAAGATGTCATGGTTGTAGTAGGAGAAGGAGAAGAGGCAAGTAGGGATCTAATTTTATTTTTAAGGGGAGAAAAATCTATTGAAGAAATTTCAAATACAGCTTATTGGGATTTAAATAAAGGTAGATCTGTTTTAAATCCTACATATAATACAGTTGAATTTTCAAAATTACCTGCACCGGATAGAAAGAATGCAGAGCAAACCTTAAAGCATGGAGGGGTTGTATATGCAGAATGGAGTAGGGGGTGTTCATGGGGAAACTGTACTTTCTGTTCAATGTGGAAAAGTCAAAAACGCCAGTGGCGTCATAAGCCTATAGATGTTTTGCTTAAGGAATTAGACGAGTTACAAAACATGGGTGCTGATCGATTTGAATTTACTGATTCTGATTTTATGGGTCCAAATATCAAAGAAGTTAGTGATTTGGATATATATAGAGAATTTGCAGAAAAAAAAATTAAATCAAAAAATACTTTGAGTTTTTTCGCATATTTGCGGGTTCATAGTATTTATCATAAAGATGATACAGTAGAACTCAGACAAGCAAAGATAGATACACTTAAGTTATTAAAAAAATCTGGTTTACGAGTGGTGTCAGTTGGGGCAGATTATGGTAGTGACAAACAAGCGAAAAGATTTAATAAGGGGACAACAAAAGAAGAGGTTAAAGAAGCTGTAAAGATTTTAGAAGAAGTAGGTATTGAAACTATAAAATTAGGAATGATACTTTTTGATCCCTTTATGTCTTTTGATGAGCTTTTAGAAGGTATGGAATTTGTAAAAAATGCTCAAATAGAAAAATATATTCATTTTCCTTTTGCAAGAGTTACTTTTTATGAAACAAGTCCATTGACAAAGTTGGCTAAAAAAAACGGGATACTTAATCAAGAACGAACACTTTCATTATCTTTTCGAGCAACAGAGTTTATTGATCAACGTGTTGGTAGATTATCGAGAGTATTTGATGCATGGCATAAGGAAAATAAACCGATTATTTTTGGAATACAAGAGATGCGTAGAGAAGGAGAACAGAACGATGATGTTCAAAAGAAAACCCATCATATTCTTGAAAAGTTAAGAAAGCAATATTATTATTTTTTAGACGACATGGTTTCTTCATATAAGAATAAAAATATAAAAGATTTAGAAAGCGTTATTTATAAACATTTGGATTTAAGAGCAAGTTATCTTAAAGAGCTTATTGAACTTATTCGGAATAATCGAGAAGGAAAAGCTTCTAATAAGGTTTATAGATTAGCTGTTGAATCATATTATTCAGATTTATTAATGGTTAGAGTTTTAGAAGATTCAATGACAGGAAATTATGTGGATTGGGAAATTTACAGGAATGTATTAGATATAGAAACAGATCTTACGACTGAAGATAAAGAAAATATTTTGAAAAAAACATTTGTTCGGGTTCAGGAGCAAATAAAATTTAGAAATCCTAAATTACATGTTCCTAATCCAGATATTGAAAAGGTAAAGACCCAAATTGAAAAATCATTTGATAAGGTAGTTAGTAAAGTATCAAGTATTATCGGAGTTTCATCACAAGATGTTGCTGCGAGTATGAGTCACTTTAAAAAAGAAGAGCAGGGCATGAAATTGTTATGGGCACTTGAGCGTTGTTTGGGAAAAGTGCACGAACTTAAAAAAAGCGAATTAATATCCAAAATGGGTCTTGAAGTGGCTATTAAATATCTGTTGATACTTTCTTGGGAGTTAGAATGTGGAAATGATGATTTGATTTTTATTGATGAATATTCATCTAAAAATAATGCGAATATAGATGATTTACAAAGAGCAACAAATTATTGTTTTAAAGAATTAGATGTTAATAACAGGAACTCAATAACTGCAAAAAAAGTTTTTTTGTCAGTTCAGCGAAATGCTTTTGATATAAATGAAATACCAAGAATTTTGGCAGATGATAAAGCCGAATCATATAAAGATATTTTTGATAAGAATGAACAATTATCAAAAAGAAACATTGTTGTTTCTGAAATAGATCAATTAATAGTAAATAATAGGGTTTTTAACCCAGTTCTCCATTATCAAATGACTGGGTTATTAGCAAATATTATTCCTAAGATGACTTATGAAAAAGTTTTGGAGATTGGTACGGGAATCGGTGTTTTGGGTATTGTTGCAGCTTTACGTGGAGCCGATTCGGTTGTTGAGTTGGATGTTAATAGTCAGGCTTGTCAGGTTGCAGTTTCTAATTCTAAAAAATATGGTGTTTCAGATAAGGTGGATGTAAGACAGGTCACTGAGCAGATGCAAGGTAATTTTTTTGAGGCTATAGATAGTTCAGAGAAATTCGATCTAATCATTACTAATCCACCATGGGGAGCAGGTGCTATGATTGGATATTTGGGCAGAGCATTAAGTGACCCTAAACAGGAATTTCTGCAATACTTTTTAAAAAAGGCTCCTAACTTTCTAAATGAAAATGGAGAAATTATAATCGGATATTCTTCAAGAAATGATTACGATGAAAGAACATTGATAGATATAATAGATTCTTTAAAAGGTGTTGTTGATTATAAATGGGAAGTTATAGGGTCTTTAGAATTTTCTAGACCTTTATATTCAGAAATGTTTTATGCAGTTAGGTTGCGGCTTGAAAGAGATAAAGTTTCAGAAATATCTGTAAATAACAACAGAGGAAAGGCGGAAAAAGTATATGACGATGCTGAAAATGCAATTGAAAAAAGAACTACAGAAAAACCAAAAGAAAATGACAAGGGCCCTAAACTTCTAAGCATCAACCCCTTCGCAGTAGGGTTGCTTGCATGGGGAGCATGGCAAATCTTTGGTTGGACTTTATTAGCTGTGTTACCAATCACTACGGGCTATTTAATATATAAACATATAAAAAACAAGAGTAATTCCTTGCAAAAAGAAAGCTCTGAAGTGCTTGTTGGAGCAGATAAAAAAAATGAGCTTTTGGATCTACATAATGTTTCTTTGGAAACTGTTGATGACCAAGGAATTCCACAAAAAAAACAGGACCAGGCTAAAGAAGTTGAGGATAAACAAGAACGATCTACGCAAGCAACAGAACTCTTTGAAATAGTAGAAGGCTATCTTAATAACCGAAGAGCAAAGGTTGTAAAGGCATATACTGAAGCTAAAAGTATTCTTGAGAATGATACGACTTTTGAAGAGGTTGCAGAGTTAGAGGATATTAAAGTAGAAGATACAACAGAGAAAATATCTAAAAATTTAGACTTAGCTATTGATTGGATAGATGCTATTAAGGCTAAAGGAAAAGCATCTGATGAGCTTTTGGATTGTTTGAATATAATAACAGAGCATATGGATAAATTGTATGCTGATACAATAATAGCATCAATAATAGTAAAAGCAAGAGCAGCAAAAAAGCAAGGGCAATCACTTATAATAGGACTTGAAACAGGGTGGATACCTGGTAATGAAAAAGGAAAGTTGCAGTATTCAGCGATAACAGGATTATTAAAAGAGATAAATGATCTTGAAGATACTTTGCGTAGTATGGGACTTGATAATGTAAAAGTTATAAGTGCTGACAAGGATAGTATATCAACAGAGATACTAT
>JAQVOV010000075.1 GCA_028702395.1 Candidatus Omnitrophota bacterium | reverse complement strand
CAGTACTTTTACCTTCTTTCATTTTATCCATTGTATGTTCCAGCATCAGGATAGAATTGTTTACAACCAATCCCACTAACATAACCATGCTAAGCATAGATGCAATATTAACAGAACATCTGAAAAAGAACATAAATAAAAAAACACCAGTAAATGATGTTGCTACAGAAAAAACAATAGCTATTGGGTATAATGTTGAATTCATAATAGCAGCTAAAAGCATAAAAGTTAAAATGATAGCCAATAAAAAGGCTGTCCCAAGTTCTTTTGATGAATCTTCACTATATTCTGCACTTTCCACATATCGATAACTATACCCATTTTCGAATTTTATTTTCTCTTTAAAAAGTTCATCTAGTTTTGCCATTCCTTCATTTGCTGTATTTTTTCCCAAATACCCTTCAAGCCTTATAGCTCTTTTCTTATCTCTATGCGTAATTGTAGGAAATGCCTTTTCTACATATATATTGCCAAGTTCATAAATAGGAACAAGCCCTCTTCTTGTCATAACATCTATTTGCTTTATATCTTCTATGTCTTCTCGATATTGTTCTGTAAATTCAACCTCAATATCATATTCTTCACCTGCTTCTTTATAAATGTTATCATCATTTCCATATACAGCACTTCGCACTATAAAACCTGCCTGTGCATTATTAACACCGTATTCTGTTGTCTTTTCCTGATCTGGTAAAAACTGTATTTCATTTTTTGGATATTTATAAGAACTATCAACGAATCTGAACATACCTGTATCTTTCATGACTTTTTTCATCTGAGTAGAAAGCTCTATCATCTTATCATAATCTATCCCATATACATCTACAGAAATATCTCCACGTTTATTTCCATGCCCACCACCTCTTCTGACATTGATCTCAGCCTCAGCAATACCTGCGAGAAACGGAATAAGTTCATCTATGATCTGCATATCTGTTTTAGCTCTCTTTGTATATGATATTAGATCAATTGTTATCATCGCATTTTCAACGCCATCTTCTCCTATGTTTGAAAGATATGATCGTATTTCAGGGATATTCTTTAGCTCTTTTTCGATTTCAGAAACCGTTTCATCTGTTCTGTCAATAAGGGATCCCTGCGGCATAACAATATCAATATATATTTTATCCGTATCATATGGGGGATAGAACTCACCTCCTATATATGGAAGAATAAACTTCATAGAATAAAGCAATAGAAAAATAATAATTAATGTTATTCCTTTATAATGTGTTATGAACTTAAAGATGTTGGAGTATTCTCTTATGGTTTTATCTTCAAAAGATTCTATTTTTTTAAAGATACCATGAAAGAATATGCTTATACCATTTTCTTTCTTTTGTTTTTTTCCAGCATTATCGTTATCATTCTTATGAAATAATAGACCACAAAGCATAGGGGTTAAGCTAAGTGATGCAATAAGCGAAAATATTGTTGCAAAAACAACAGTCAATCCAAAAGATTTCATGAATTGCCCTATAATTCCTCCCATAAAAGCGATAGGAGTGAATACAACCAAATTAGTTCCTGTTGCAGCTAAAACTGCTGTAATAACCTCTTTAGTGCCATCTATTGCAGCAACGTCCGAATCCTTTCCCATTTTTATATGTACTAAGACATTCTCCACTATAACTATAGCATTGGCTATCAGCGTACCTAAAGAAGTAGCAATAGCTATTAATGTCATTGTATTAATAGTAAAGCCTGCCATATCCATAAGAAAAAAAGTTGATACTATAGATGAGGGTAACACTATAGCTGCAATAAAAGTAACTTTGCTGTTACCTGTAAAAAAATATAACACTATGACTGTAAGCAAAATACCAAATAAAATACTCCATTGAGTATCAATTGTTTCATTTACTATGAAAGTTGTTGTCTCTGAAGCTATTTCTACTGAAATATCTTTAGGCATAATTGCTTTTATTTTAGGGAATTTTTCCTTTAATTCTTTGACAATATTGATCGCATTACCATCTGAAACTTTGTTAACTGAAAGGCCTACAACCTCTCTACCGTTAAATCTGGCAATAGTATCTACCTGTTTATATCCATCTATAACCTCTGCTATGTCATTTAATTTCACTCTTTCACCATCTTGAGAGATAATTAACAAATTTTTTATATCATCAAGATCTCGAAACTCTCCTATGACCCGCAAACTAAGAGAATCCCCGCTTTTCTCTAAAGAACCTCCGGGAATATTCTTATTCTCTCTGGCAATAGTATTAATGACATTATCAATGGTTATATAATGCTGTTTCATTAAAATAGGGTCAACTTTTACATTTATCTCTTTTTCTTTTCCTCCGTATATATCAACATTAGCAACTCCATTTATAGCTGTAATATGATCTTTAAAGATCTTATCAACATATTCGTATATATCCCTGGTATCTTTTGTATCACTATATAAAACAATTTCCGCAACAGGAAGCATCAAAGGATCGTACTTTTCTATAATAGGCTTATCCATATCTTTAGGTAGATCATTTAATATTGCCTCAACCTTATCCTTTACTTCTATAAACTTAACATTTACATCCTCTTCCAGGTTAAATTCAATAAAAACATATCCTAAACTATCAAAAGATTGACTTTTGATCTTTTTTATACCGGCTAATTCTGATACAGCATCTTCTATTTTATTTACAACCTGTATCTCAACTTCCAAAGGCGTTGCACCGGGATATACTGCTGAAACAGTTATCATAGGAAAATCAACCTGAGGATTTTCTTCAACATTCAAATTAGAATAAGAGGTCATTCCTAACACAACAAAAACTAAAATGAACATTATCGTTGTTATAGGCCTTCTTACGAAAAATTCTATCATTTTTTATCCTTTATTTTCAGATGTCTTAACAATTCTAACGAAATCACCTTCGCTTAGCATAGAAGCACCTTTTATTACAACCTCATCACCAGAAACGATTCCTTTGTCTATTATTGATTTAGTAACATCTCTGGCACACACATATACCTCTATCTTATAGGCTTTATTATCTTTTATTTTCCACAAATATGTCCGGTGTTCTTCTCTTTGTAAAATGGAATTATCATATGCAAAAACATTTTTATATTCTTTTACCTGCATATAAATTACGATCTTTTCATCATTTATAGGTTCCTGAAATTTGACCTTGCTTTTAAACATTCCCTCTGACATATCCAAATTATCAGCGATTTCAAATATTACACCATATATTTTCTTCCCGTTTATTTTCGTATAGACTTTTGCTCCAGGCTTTATTTCTTTTTTTTGTACCCTTGTAAGATATCCATAAAAATTATTATCAACGGATTTTAAAATGGTTGTCTTTTCATACAAAAAAACATCTTGAACAGAAGCAATATCAATTTCAACAGGTATCCCCTTATCCCTAAATTCATTTATCATGCTAATTATCTTTTTATTTCTTTCTATGGTAATTTGCGTTTTTTTCATTCGAATAACTGCCAATAAAATTAAAATGATACAGAGATATATAATTTCCCTTTTACCAAAAGTGTGTTTTAGTATTCTCATGTTATATCTCCTGATAACACAAGTTTTTCGATTGTTGCCATGGACTGATTGATCCTAAATATAGTTTCCTGCATATTTACCTTATTATTAGTCAGAGCTAACTCTGCATCATTGAGTTCCAGCACGCTCACTTGTCCAGTGTGAAAAAGGTCCTGAAAAAGGGAAAACCTCTGCTCTGCAAGCTTAACCGCTTCTTTATTAGCTTTTAAAGTAATTATATATTGCGTATAATCTGAAATTGCGTTTTTTAGTTCAAGAGTAAGATCCTTCTGTCTTTTTTGATATTCTAATTCTGAGATAACTTTATCTTCTTGAGCTTGATTAACTCTTTCTGTTATTTGTCCCCCTTCCCATATAGGGATCTCTACTTGTACACCAATAACAGCAAAATTATCCATATTACTACTCCCAACAAAAGCATTGTTATCATTTTTCCCGTTATATTCCCATTGTCCAAACCCTGATATTGTTGGAAGGTGCTCAGCTTTTTTAGCTTTTACAATACTTTCCTGCACCTTTATCAAAGAGTTATATGCTTTTAAACTTGGTTCTTCTTGATACATTCTCTCAAGCAGGTTTTCCTCTTTTATATACTCATAACTTTCAGCAAGAGTATCTGCAAGTTCTATATTTTTGACCAAAGAAATTCCCATAACTCTTTTAAGAGTATTTTCTGCAGAAATAAGCTCTGCTTTTGCACTTGAAAGGAACGGTATTCTTGACGCAAGATCAGATTCGATTTCTATATTATCTTTCCTTGAAACTCTTCCAGCAAAAGTCCTGTTTTCAAGGATATCTTTATTTTCTAATGCATTTTGATAAGACTCCTCGGTTATTAATAATATATTCTTTCTGAATATAACCGCATAATAAGCTATTTTAGAAGCAAACCTTATTTCCTCTTGTGTGGCCTCTTTCTTGAAAAAATTGGTGTTTATGCTTTCTTTTGCTGCTCTTACAGCATTGTCTACTTTCCCAAAAGAATATACAAGTTGTGTTGTCTTTATCTTATTATTCATTACATAATTATAATTCGCTGCTTTTGGATAAACATCATTCACAGGATATTTAAGATTGTTTGTCCATGAAACTTGTGCATCAATATGAGGATAATAATCTCCAAGCCTTTCCCTGTATTGCGATTCACTTTGCGATACCTGTTGAGATGTTATCTTTATTTCTTCTGAATTTTTGAAGGCAAAGTCTATAGCTTGTGCTAAAGATATTTTTTCGGGAGAACCTGCTTCTGAAGTCATTTGAAATGAGTCTTGCGAATAAGCTTCCGTTAAAGAAAAAAACACAATGAATATTATCGCAAATTTCAATATTCTGTTTTTTACCTTAATATCCCCTTTCTTACCTTGAAAAAGCTTTTCCTCTGTCAACATTATTTTATCCCTAGACCTTTCCAGCATAATTGTATCTGATTTCTGAATTTTTCTTTAATATCCTTAAGCCCCAGTTTCTTTATTATAATAGGCGTTCCAACGAGAATACTTAGTATTGTGATAGTAAGTTCTTTATATAAAAATTGGTTTTTTAATTTTGTCTGCTTTAAAACTTCTTTTACTTTCTGTTCAATAACTTCATCAATAGTAACCTTTAAGAATTTATTTGGACACTTAATATCAGAAAAGGCATAGCTCACTTCACCTTCGGATATTTTTATTTTTTTCTTTGTGTATTTATAATCAAGGATGAATCTCATTACTTCATGTGCAAATTTTGAATTTTCCATATGCTCTGCAACAAGATCAAATAAAACCTCGATAAACTTAACAGGTCCTCCACTTTTTGCCTTTTCATCAACCTGATGGAGGATACGTTTTCCTTCAAGCTGAAGATGATATTCAATAAGATCTGTTTTATGAGGAAAATAATTGTAAAAAGTTTTTTCCGCTACCCCTACCTCTTCACAAACATCTTTAATAGATATATCTGCAACGGCTTTTTGCTGCACTCTTTTGATAAAAGCTTTTGTAAGTGAGACTTTTGTTTTAGCATATTTTTTTTCTCTCAATGACAAATTCGCACCCCTTTCTTATAAAATTACAGCCAGCTATAATTTTATAGCTGGCTGTAATTTTATTATGCTTTTCATATTTTGTCAATATCTTATTTTTAAAAGTTTCTCTTCTCCATTGCCCTCTATCTTGAAAAAGCAGAGATATGCTTTTTGCCTATCTCTGCTTTTCACTCAAACAGCTGGATTTTCCATTAACTTTTTTTCTGCAGTGTAATTATAAGCTCCTCCCCTTCGATTTCCGTTTCCATTTTACTGGTATCTGCGTTCAAAGGAATAGGGATAGACCTCATAAAAGAAGAATAACTACTTGAAGCTAAGTATTGTCCTTGATCTTGCTCTACTTGCTTCTCTTCTCTTTCTCCTTTAACTGTGATCGCTCTTGGATTGACCTGTATATCCAATTTGTCCTTATTTGATCCTGTCATATCAAAACGTATGACATATTTATCTTTTTCATCTTGGATCTTAAAATCAGCATCATAAAGCATATTGCTTTTAAACATGCCTTTATTTGGATTGCCTCTATGATAAAATGAATCCTGAAGCATTTTATCCATAACATGCTGCATACTGGATATTTCCTCAAAAGGATCCCATCTTTTTAAAGGTATCTCTTCTGTGATGGGTTCCTGTTCACGTTCATTTTTTTCCTCTAATAATTCTACACGTTTTTGCAGGATCTCTATTTGTTTTTTTAGATCCTCTGCATTTTCATTAACAGCAAATGACGGAAAATAACTTATAGATAAAAGACCTGCAAAAACACTTAAAATAATTATGTTTTTTTTCATGTTAAAGCTCTCCTTGCTTTAAAT
The DNA here is from genome assembly GCA_028702395.1 of Candidatus Omnitrophota bacterium. Lineage (GTDB taxonomy): Bacteria > Omnitrophota > Gorgyraeia > JABMRN01 > JABMRN01 > JAQVOV01. Next base: position 1,220 of record JAQVOV010000075.1, on the reverse strand, counting down.
TCCATAATAATAAAACATATTACTTTATATCTATTTTGATCTGTTTTGCCTTTTCTTTTTCCTTCTTAGGCAAAGTAAGGCTTAAAACACCTTTATCATATTTTGCTGATATTTTTTCTGCATCCACCTCTACAGGCAGCTGCAGTCTTCTGTAAAAGCTTCCGTAGAAACGTTCTGTTTTGTAGTAGTTAGCTTCCTTGACCTCGTTTTCTTTTTTCTTTTCTCCTTTTACAATCAGAAAATTATTCTCCATTGATACATCTATTTCATCTTTATTTAAACCGGGTGCATCCACTTTTACAGTAAGATTATCTTTTGTATCATACACATCTATTTGAGGGGACCACTGCCCTTCAAAAAGACTTTTTTGTCTCCATGGTTTTCTATCCAAAGAAAAATCAAATAAATTATTGACCTCCCTTTGAATACTCTCCAGTTCGTTAAAAGGTTCGAACCAATTGTTCTTTCCATAAGGAATAATAGCCATTTCATACCTCCTGTTCTTTGTTGTTGATTGTTTAAACCTTAAACAGCTTTTTTAAATTATACCCTTATTTTGCCTTCACCTCCTTTGACTTTTATTTTTTATTTACTGTTATTATCATATCTCCTAAATGGTCACAACACTTGCATAAAGTGCCTTGATCTTTCAATCTTAGTTTTTGCCCATCGACAGTTCCGGGTTTTATTTTTACAGTAAGACTCTTTCCTTTGTGAGAGAACTTAACCTCTCCACCTTTTATCAAAAGATTTTGTGGTACTTTTATTGACACACGAATATCCGTATCTTCCTTTTCATATTGCGGTTCATCATTTTCTGTTTGATATATATATTGTCCTGATCGGTTATTACCCATATGATCAAATACATCAAAGATATCATCAAATTCAAACACAGCTTTAGGCGATGCTTTTCTTCCTGAAGATGTTCGGGTCTGTTTAAATCCTGAAAAATGCTTTAATATCTCATCAAAATCAAACCCGTGTTCTTCGGCAAAATCAGTATCAGCATGCTGTCTATACCCTTGTTTATAAGCATCATATTCTGCTTTGCGTTTTTCATCACTTAGAACATAATACGCTTCAGAGATCTCTTTGAACTGCTCTTCAGCTTCATGTTTTTTATTTTCACTGGCCCTGTCCGGATGATATTTAAGTGCGAGTTTTCTATATGCTTTCTTTATTTGCTCAAGATCAGCATTTTCCGAGACACCCAGGAT
>JAQVOV010000074.1 GCA_028702395.1 Candidatus Omnitrophota bacterium | reverse complement strand
AAGATTCCACAATGATAACAGATTTTTTACTTTTAACTTTTGCCTTTTTACTTAAAATTATTATAAAGGAGAACAAATGCAAGAAGTTATACAGGTAAGGTTAAGAGAAGCGGGTAGTATCCATTGTTTCAGTGCAAATGGACTTAAATTCCATGCAGGTGACTATGTTATTGTTGAATCTGACAGAGGCCTGGAATATGGACATGTTATAGTAGAACCTGAAATGGTTTTAGAAAAAGATGTTGAGCAGCCTTTAAGAAAAATAATAAGAAAGACCAATCCTTGGGACCATAAGCAAATTGAAAATAACAAAAAAAAGGCAAAAGAACTTATGGGCTCATGCCATAAGAAAATAGATCAGCATAAACTTGAAATGAAACTTGTGCAGGCAGAATATTCTTTTGATCGCTCAAAGATCATCTTTTATTTCACTTCAGAAAGCAGAGTGGATTTTAGACATTTGGTAAAAGATCTTGCTAATACTTTTAGAGCACGAATAGAATTGAAGCAAATAGGCGTTAGAGATGAAGCTGGGATATTAGGCGGGTTTGGACCTTGCGGAAGAGAACTTTGTTGTGCCAAATTCCTCAATGATTTTGATAGTGTTACTATAAAGATGGCAAAAACACAGAATTTATCTTTGAATCCGGCAAAAATATCAGGTCTTTGCGGTAGATTAATGTGTTGTTTAAGTTATGAATATAGTAGTTATCAGGCACTTTCTAAAGGATTGCCTAAAATAGGGCAAGAGTTAAAAACAGATAAAGGTAAAGGAACTGTTATTAGCACTAATCCTTTGAAAAGAATGGTCACTGTTATTACAGAAGCAGGTGCTTATATCGATATTTTTGTTGATAAAAGAAATGAAAATAAGGGTTAATTTGAATTTTAAGTAAAAAGGAAAAAGGTAAAAGGAAAAAGTGTGGAACGTTCTGAAAGAGGTTTTGTAGGGGCGTATTGCAACCTGCCTGCCGGCAGGCAGGTATCAGCAAAAGAAGGTTCTAAATAACAGTTTTCTAAAAAACTTCTTTTAGGATCTTCCAAAAGCTGACAGCTAAGGGCTGAAGGCTGATAGCTAAATTTCCTATAAAGGAGTGATATGAAAAAGTACTATATAACGACCCCGTTGTATTATGTTAATGGGGCGCCACACATAGGGCATGCATATACGCAAGTAGTGTGTGACACTATAACAAGGTTTTATAGACAAAGAGCCAGACATATATTTTTTATGACAGGAACTGATGAACATGGTATAAAAATAGAAAAAGCTTCAATTGAAGCAGGGTTTGATGAAGGAAAAGAAAAGGACTTTGTTGATACTATAATACCGAAATTCACTTCTTTATGGAAACGACTTAATATTGAGTATGATCATTTCATAAGAACAACAGAAGATTATCATAAAAAAGAGGTACAGAATATTTTACAGAAAATATATGATCAGGGAGATATCTATCCTGAAGTTTACAAAGGTTTTTATTGTACTCCATGTGAGATGTTCTGGTCTGACACACAGGCAGTTGATGGTAAATGCCCTGATTGCGGTAGAAAAGTGGATGCTTTAAATGAGAAAAATTACTTTTTTAAAATGTCAAAATACAAAAAAGAGCTTGTTGATAAGATCGAAAAAGATGAAATACAAGTTGAACCTAATATCAGGAAAAATGAAGTTCTTGGTTTTTTAAATGGTAATGAGCTTCAGGACCTTTGTATATCAAGACCTAAAACAAGACTAAAATGGGGTATAGAACTTCCGTTTGATAAGGATTTTGTCTCATATGTCTGGTTTGATGCTTTAACAAATTATGTCTCAGGATTAAAACATAAAAAGGGCGATAGTTTTGATGATCATTGGGATAATGTAATGCATGTAATTGGTAAAGACATTATACGTCACCATGCAATATATTGGACTATCATGCTCATGGCAATAGGTCAAAAACCCCCTCAGAAAATATTTGCTCACGGTTGGTGGATGGTAGGGAAAGAAAAAATGTCAAAATCAAAAGGTAATGTGCTTGATCCAATTTATCTTTTAGATGTTAAAAAATACCCTGTTGATGCTATACGGTATTTTCTTTTGTCGCAAGTGGAATTCGGATATGACGGAAGTTTTTCAGAAGAACTTTTCATAGAAAAATATAATTCTGATCTTGCAAATGATCTGGGTAATCTTTTGAATAGATCTCTTAACATGGTTGAAAAATATTTTGAAAGGATAGTTCCATCCACTGACATTGGTAGTGATTGTCTCAATAAGGAAGCGGTTGATCTTTATGCAGAACTTATGTATAGTTACGAACATGTTTGTATGAAAGTAGATTCTTTTCTTCAGATAGACGGCAATAAAATAGACTTTAAAACAGCTTTAGGTATGTTATGGGATCCGGTAAGAAGAGCCAATAAGTTCATTGAAGTTTCTGCGCCATGGACATGTGCAAAAGAAAATAATACAAAAGCACTTGCTTTGATAATGGGTACACTGGTTCAGGTGTTAGGAAAAACTGCTGTGCTTTTATATCCTTTTATGCCTGAAACTGCACAAAAAATGTGGGAACAACTTGGAATGACAAATAAGGTTTGTGATGTTAATCCTGAAGAGTTTGGGGCTCTTGTAATACCTGTTGGAACAAAGGTTCAAAAAGGTGAGCCGTTATTTCCGAGGCTTGATAAGATCGGTTAACAGTAGGTAGTGTCTGTGTGTGTGTCAGTGTCAGTGGTGGAATGTCCTGAAAAAGTTTTTTGAAAACGATGTTTAGAACCTTCACTAGCAGACACAGAAACGGACACAGACACTAAATATATAAAGGATAGAATGATAATAGACACACACTGCCACTTGGATTTTCCTGACTTTAAAGATGATCTTGATAATGTTATTGATAATGCAAAAAAGAACAATGTGCAGTATTTGATAAATGTAGCATCATCTTTAGAGGGTTGTTATAACGGAAAAGAGCTTAGTTCAAAATACGAAAATGTTTTTTACACATTAGGGATACATCCTCACGATGCCAAAGATGTTACAACGGCAGATTACAATAAAATAAAAGAGCTTTTAAAAGATAAAAAAAAGATAGTTGCTATAGGCGAGATAGGGCTTGATTATTTCAGGAATTTATCACCTAAAAAAGAGCAAAAAGAAGTTTTTGTTAAATTCCTGCATATGGGTAAACTCTCAGAACTTCCTTTAGTCGTGCATACTCGAGATTCGCTGGATGACACAATTGAGATAATGAAAAATGAATTAGGCAATAATATCAATGCTGTTATACATTGTTTTTCCGGGGGAAAAGACTTTTTAAGAACAGTCCTTGATATGAGTATGTATGTATCTTTTACATGTAATGTTACTTATAAAAAAGCAGAACCTTTAAGAGATGTTCTTAAATATGTTCCAATGGACAGGTTAATGCTTGAAACAGATGCACCTTTTCTTGCTCCTCAAGCTTTGCGTGGAAAACGTAATGAGCCTGCAAATCTTGTACATTTAGTTGCATTTTTATCAGAGCTTTTAAAAATCTCTCAAGAGGAAATAGAATCCCGAACAACAGAAAATGCGATAAGGTTTTTTGGGATGAATAAACGAGTTAATAGTAGTTCGTGACTAGAGACTAGAAACTAGTGACTAGCCTGCCTGCCGGCAGGCAGGGATAAATTGATCTTAAGATAAATGTGCTTTTAACAAAGTATCTTTAAATCAATTATCACTAGTCACTAATCACTAGTTACTAGTCACTAAATGCTACAAAGGAGTGTATATGCCAGTTAACACAGTTGAATGGAAGAATAATTCGCTAAGACTTATAGACCAACGGTTACTGCCCGGGCAATTAAAGTATATTACCTGTAAGAACACAAAGCAGGTTTTTGAGGCAATAAAAAAACTTAAAGTAAGAGGTGCTCCTGCTATCGGAGTTACAGGTGCATTTGGTATGTATATTGGAGCTAGAGCAATAAATACAAAAAGTGTAGAACTGTTCTGTAAAAGTTTAGAAAAAGTTGGGGATCATTTGGGAAGTTCAAGACCTACGGCAAGAAATCTTTTTTGGGCAATAGAGACTATGTTAGAGTGTGCTTATGATAATATTGATAATCCTGTTGAAAAGATAAAAACAATTCTTTTAAAAGAAGCTAAGAACATTTTAGAACAGGATAAACTTATATGCCGAAAAATTGGACAAAACGGAGCTTCTCTTATAAAAAAAGGTGATACACTTTTAACACATTGTAATGCAGGAGCATTAGCAACAGCAGATTTTGGAACAGCTTTGGCGCCTATGTATATTGCAAAGAAAAAAGGTGTGGATTTCAGTGTATTTGTTGATGAAACAAGACCTGTTTTGCAGGGAGCTAGACTTACTGCATGGGAACTTGTGAACGCAAAAATAAAAGCAACTTTGATATGTGATAATATGGCAGCATCTTTGATGAAATCTGGTAAAATAGATAAAGTTATTACAGGGGCTGATCGAATAGCAGTTAATGGAGATACTGCCAATAAAATTGGAACATATAATCTTGCAGTTCTATGCAAGTATCATAAAATACCATTTTATATTGCAGCGCCTATCTCGACTTTTGATCTTTCATTAAAGTCAGGGAAAGATATTGTAATAGAAGAGCGCGGCAAAGAAGAAGTAATTTCTTTTGGCGGCAGAATTACAGCACCTAAAAATATTAAAGTGTACAACCCTTCTTTTGATGTGACTCCACATGAACTTATTACTGGTATTATTACTGAAAAAGGCATTATTACATATCCTTGTAAAAATAAAATCATAAAGCATTGCAAATAAAATGAAAGAAATAAAATTTATAAAAGATCTAGAAAAAATGATTCCTTGTAAAAAAGGTATTATTAAAGGTATAGGCGATGACACAGCTGTTTTGCCTTTCACAAAAGATAAATATCTCTTATATGCGTCAGACATGATAGTTGAAGATGTTCATTTTAAAGCAGATGATGCGCCTGAGAAGATCGGATGGAAAGCTGTTGCTGTAAATATTAGTGATATTGCTGCTATGGCAGGAGTACCGAAATATGTTACAGTCTCAGCTGGTTTGACGAAAAATAAAAGTTTATCTTATAGGAAAAGGATATTTAATGGTATAAAGAAAATATGTGATAAATTTAACGTCACAATTGTTGGCGGAGATACATGTGCATCTGAAAAAATGGTCATAGATGTTTCCATAATAGGGGAAGTTGATAAAAAAAAGGTTGTTTATCGAAGTGGTGCAAAACTAGGAGATATAGTTTTTATTACGGGTGTCTTAGGTTACGGAAAAGAAAAACATTTATCTTTTATTCCTAAATTAAAGGAATCCCAAGTTTTATCAAGTAAATTCAAGATCAATTCAATGATGGATATTTCCGATGGACTTTATATGGATATGACTAGGTTATGCGCTGCAAGTAAAAAGGGGTGTCTATTATATAAAGATAAGATCCCTGTATCAAGAAAGCCTAACTCTTTTGATGATGCCTGCAGTTATGGGGAGGATTTTGAGCTATTGTTCACAGTGGGGAAAATAGAGGCTGGTAAGATTGAAAAATATTTAAGTGAAAACAATAAAATAAAAGTGTATAATATAGGCGAAATTTTAGAAGAAAAGCATGGTCTTTGGATGGTTGAGAGATCAGGCAAAAAGACAAAGATAAAACCTAAAGGGTATGAACATATAAAGAGATAGAGAATAGTTTTTAGCATATCGCAGGTCGTATTTCGTATATCGTATATCGTATATCGTATTTCGTAGTGGAACGTTCTAAAAAGAGACTAAAATAAAATTTTCTTGAAAAAGTAAGGCTTAGACTCTTGATAAACAAGAAAACCGCGTTAAACTTTTAACGACATACGACATAACTGGAGACAAAAATGAATAGACTAAAAAAATATTTCCTTGAAACATATATCCCGAATAAATATAATCATCTTTTGGGCATACTGATATTAGCACTTGTTCTAGCACCTTTTGCAGGGAGCTTGGCTATTATATATTCAGCAGTATCTTTTTTGTTTTTGGTAAGTATCTTGCTTATCATAAAGATCACAACAGTGAATAAGAATGTATTCAGGGTGGTATTGATAATGGCACTATTCCTTTATCTAGTAGAATTAGCTGTTCAATATGATCTTATTGTTCATATTGAAAATATTTCCCAGTTTATAGTATATTTTCTGTATGCGTTATTTATGTTTATAGCCATAATATTTCTTACAAAAGGACTTTTTGCAGATAAAAAGGTTACAGGTGATACTATTAAAGGTGGTATATCAATATATCTTTTGCTTGGTATTTTTTGGTCGTTTATTTATCATTTAATAGATATCTATATGCCTCTGGCATTTATGCCAACTTCATTACAAGCCTTTGATTTTGTATATTTAAGTTTTACTACTCTTACTACACTTGGTTATGGAGATATAACACCTGTTTCACAGGGTGTTAAAATGCTGACAAGCTTTGAAGCTGTTACAGGGCAGATGTTTATTGGTGTTTTTATAGCAAGATTGATCGGTTTACACATAGCGCATCATTTGGAGAGGAAGAGTTAATAGGACTTAGAGACCAGAAACCAGAGACCAGAGACCAGAGACCAGAAACCAGAGACCAGAGACCAGAGACCAGAAACCAGAGACCAGAGATAATTGATTTAAAGATAAAAGCAATAAAAATAAAACAAATAAACAAAGATACAAAGATACAAAGATACAAAGATACAAAGATATAGAAATATATTAGGAGTTCATGTTTAGAGATAAAGATAAATGTTTTAAGATAACCGGATACAAACTGTTCTGGTCACTGGTCACTGGTATCTGGTTTCTAAATGTTATAGAGGAGAAAAATGCAGGAATTTATATCAAGTTCATTGGAACAAACACTTTCAATAGGTGAAAAACTTGTTAAAACATTGTTACCAGGGACTGTTATTGCTTTAAAAGGAGATCTTGGTGCCGGAAAAACTGTTTTTACCAAAGGTATTGCTAAAGGTCTTGGAATAAAGGATTATAGACATGTGAATAGTCCTACTTTTGTGATAATAAAAGAATACCAAAAAGGTATAATGCCATTGTATCATTTTGATGTTTATAGATTAAATGATATTGAAGAACTTGAAACTATAGGGTATAAAGAATATTTTTATGGAGACGGCATATCAGTTGTTGAGTGGGCAAATAAAATAGAAGAAGCTTTACCTGATAAACGTGTTGATGTTTATTTGGAACATGTAGATGAGCACACGAGAAAAATTACTATTAAAAAGTAAAGTAAAAAGTAAAAAGTAAAAAGTAAAAAGGGCGGAAGGTTCTGGATTGAGCTACGCGCAATGAGCAGCGAGCTCCGAGTTAATGGAACGTTCTAAATAGAGTTTTTAAATAAGATATCACAAAGGAAATTAGATTTCTTTACTTTTTACTTTTACCTTTTACCTTTTACCTTGGAACGGAGTGACGGTGAAAATACTCGGATTTGATACAACATCAAAATATTTATCAGTTGCAATAGCTGATGGGGGAAATATACTGGCATCTGTTCATGAAGATGTTGGAATAAGACATTCTACTCTTCTTTTGCCTAAGATAGAAGAACTTTTAAAAGAGCAGAATTTAAGTGT
>JAQVOV010000073.1 GCA_028702395.1 Candidatus Omnitrophota bacterium | reverse complement strand
CATGGCAATGATATAACTGAATATGTGAACTATAAACCATTAATTGATGCAGAAATAATTATCCCTGTTTTTACTGGCAAAAATTCGATCAAGGTTGAAACAGGATACGAAAGTGCTGCATTGAACGGTGAAAAACAAAAATGGCCTGATAAATTCAAAAAGTGGGGAGAGAATATAGAAATAGATGTTGAAGTATATAAAGTCAATCGTGGGGGTACATGGGTATATTTTCTTAGATCAGACGTATTTGATGTTCTTTATACTGATAATAGATTAGATCGCTTCATACAGGAATCTGTTTTTGGTAAAGCTGCTTTTGAAGTTATAAAAAAACTTGAACTAAAACCTGATATACTTCATCTTAACGAAGCTCATACTGTAGTAGCAGCAGCACAATTAAGGGCAGATGACGCATACAATAATACTGCTATTGTATATACCAATCATACTATTGTTCCTGCTGGCCTTGAAAAATTTTCTCCTTCTATGCTAAACCCAAACAGAATGATGTTTTTAATAGGTCTTCCTGGGGAAAAAGAAGGTGCTTTTAGGTCAAAATTCATTAGACCTGACGGTGTTGTTGATTATTGTCATGCTGCTTATCAACTTGCTGATGTAATTAATGCAGTAAGTGATGAGCATGCAATAGCTACTGCAACTTTGTTCAAAAAACTTTACGGAGAATCTGCAAATAAACCTATAACAGGTATTTTAAATGGTTCCGGATCAACTTGGAAATCCTCTGAACTTATATATGCTGAAAAAAACGGCAGCATCCCATCAAAAGAAGATCTGCATCAAATACATGAAAAACAGAAAAAAGATCATGCTTTGGCAGAAATAAAAAAAAGAACAGGCATTGAACTTGACCCCAAAAAACCTACTGTGTGGGCTGTAAGACGTCTTGTAGAGTACAAAAGTCAATACCCTCTTTTAAGGTTTATAGTTTTTGTTCTTTGCGCAGATACTAACAAAACTTTTACAAAAAAACAGTTATGGGCTTTATGGGAAAAACATATTCCTGACATGAACGCTCAGCATGATTATAACCGAGGTTACAATAAAGATATTCGAAAAAATGCAACATCTATACTTGATGATCTTTTTAAAGATAAAACTAAGATCAATGGTCTAGGTATGCAAATGGTCATTGGAGGACCTGAATACGAACCATTCTGGGTAAAACAATTCAAAAAATGGACATATGATATCCCCGAGTTAAAAGGACGTTTTGTGTATGCCCCGAATTCTGATGCAAACCTTTTAAAAATGCAAGCAACTGGCGCAGATATATGTCTTACAATTCCTCTGCCATTAGAAGAAGCTTGTGGAACTTCTGATCAAAGAACAGCCTTGAACGGCGGAGTGAACGTAGCGATAAAAGGTGCAGGACCTATTGAATGGATGTCTGATTTTAGAACAGACCCTGTTAATGGTAATGGTTTTTTTCTGCAATCCTACACGAAAGATGAATTAGGCATTAATGCTGAAGTTGATAGATTCTACAGAGAATCTCCTGTTGATATATTTAACTCACTAAGTGCAGCTTCCCATTTATTTTACAACGAACCTGAAACATGGATGCAGTTGATGCATAGATCTTATATGGCAAGTAACTTTGGTGCCAATGGCAAAAAAAGCGTAACTGCAAAAGCTATGGAAACCCGTTATGCTGCAGATGTTTATTCAAAAGCTATCCAATTAAGACAACTTGCTACCCGAGGCAAAGGCTCTCCTATAGAATGTCTTAAAACAATGGTCAAACACAACTTTTTTTCAAATAACCCTGTGACAATAAAAGAACTTATTGACTTAAGGAACTTTTCAGAAACAACAGTAAGAGAAGAGATCAAGATCTTATCTGCACTTGGTTTAGTGGTCTATGTTGGTAAATTAAATAAAACAAAACAATATGCACTTTGCCCAGCATTAACTAATAACACATCCGCCATTGTTTCCGAACTTGAAAACATAGACACCTTGAACCTTTATACTATCTCTGAGGAGAAATTCAGCCAAACACAAGAAAAAGTAACTAAAATACTTTCAGATAACATTCAAAAGAAAATACAGGCTATGCCATCTAAACAGAGAAGCATATTAGAACAATTAATAATAAATAATGATCTTGTAAGATTACTTGAAAACTTTTCAAAAACAGGCATTAAACCATCCAGTCATGATATTTTGGCCATATTAAATTCGATCTCATCACACAAAGATCTTAATATTGTTATTGAACAAAATATAAATATAACAGATGAGCCTAATGAAAAGATCCTTCTTATTTGTATAAAGAATAAAAAGGGACAGATAACAGAGATCATTCGTTACGCACCTAATACTCATATAGACTATCTTTCAAGTGTAAGATCTGATGAAGATCAAAAGCATTCTGCAAACATACTTAATAACGGACATAAAATAGAACTTTTAAAAGACAAAAGTATCTTTCTTGGGAAATACATAAAAGATCTAAAAGCTTATCACCAATTACAGGATTATATAAATGTTTTTAATTCCTATGATTTTCCAAGAGTTACTGAAGCTATAGATCAGTTAAAAGAAAAATATCATGCTTTAAAATTTTCTCAGGACAAACAGGATAATGATATGGCCGAGTATTGCCTTAAACTTCTTCATACTCAAATGTATTCCGAAAGTCATGACATAAGAGTTTATGCTAATAGGATTCTTCATGACATTTATACAGATCGTCCTGCAGAGTTTCCGAACTCAAAAAACATCCGTACTGTAGTCCATAATGACCCTCAAACAATAACTATCCCTGTTATAGATGGTAATAAGAATGCTCGAATTGCATGGGCTATAAACGGAAAAAAACAGCCCCCTATAGAAATGAAAAAGATAAAAGAAAATGGAAAGACTGTTTTCAAAGCTGTTATACCTATAACAACAGGAACTGTCCATTATGCAGTAATGGTCAGTGATAAAAATAATAAGTGGGATTTCAAACAACAACTTGATATTGCTTCAGGCGTAATTAAAACACAAAAGGATGTAAGTAAAACGAAAATGCTGGAAGTTCGGACAAGTATATTTGATCTTCCTGTAGATGAAAATGGTAACCCGATTAAACAAAAAGACGGTTCGATAAAAACAAGCACTTTTAAGGACCTTGAGAATAAATTAGAGGACCTAAAAAGCGAAGGATACAATGCCCTATGGCTTATGGATTGTTTTGAATGGGGTCCAATTGTCAGCCCTGGAAAAGATCCTTCCAGTTTCTCTCCTTTAGATCATGTTTCAATTGCCGGATCTTTAGGCGGAGAAAAAGCTTTTGAAAGTCTTCTTGCAAAAGCAAAAGAACTTGATATAGAAATAGTCTTGAACCTTATCCCTCATATTTCAAGAGTTAACAAAACATATTCTCCTGAAATACCTGTTTATTGTCACTCTCCTTTCGGATTAGTGAAACGTTCATCAACTGACGGATTAGGCGACTGGGATGATTCTTGGCAGCCTAACTGGAGACGAAAAGAGACTTTGGATGCATTTTTGAATACAGCTTTGCACTTTGCTCAAAAAGGCTGTTCTTTTAGAGCAGACATCGGACATGCTTTTGATACGACTTTTGCAGTAGACAGATCTTCTACAGGAATTGCCAAATTGTTTGGAGATATTGCTTCTTTAGATAAAATGCCTGATGGTTCTTTTGCTACGAGAGATCTTCGAGGAACTGAAGAACCTAATGTAATTCTGTCAACACTTGCTCATCAGATACAGGCCCGCGCACCAAATGCTGTTATATATTCAGAAAATTACGCAACTCATACAGGTTACGGATCAATGCTTGCTAATGACATTAGGTTAATAAAATCAGGGACTATTCCCTACGACTCTTTACACAAAGAACTTATAAAAGCTTTAAAAGATCCTGACAATCCTAACGTTGGGGTTATGATAGGTCATATAGCTTATATGCAGAGTATTTTTAATAGATTTGGCGGACAATCAATTGTTTCGTATTCTTCACATGACTACCATAGAAATCCCCAAGAACCAGATGCTATTTATAGAGATGTTCCACCAGCTCAACTTATGGGAGACGGTATTGTTCCTTTTATAACAAGCATTTTGTTCTTAGCAGAAAAAAGCGCCTCACTCTGGCATTTTGCAAGATTATTAGGAGATGATTCTGATACTTTCACTGTAAGACATAACAGATCACTTGCAGAATTCTGGAAATGCTGGGTAAACAATATCAGAGAATTTGATTTTGCTGGTGCAGCTAGGGCAAGCGATCTTTTCCTCAAAGAAAACCCTCGTCTATCACATTTGGGAGAATACATAAAAACAATTGAGGAGCTTCTGTCATCTTTTAAAAGTATCTCAACTGTAAAAGAAATAACCCCGCATGGAAAGGATTGTATCTCTTTTGTTAGAGAAGTAATGACCAAGGACAACGAACAAGAGTCCTTACTTTTTCTTATAAACTATGGTTATCACAGTAAAAATCTTTCCCGATCTATTTCTTCTCTGCCTGAAATAGAGAAAGATGAGATCTATGAAATATCATGTGACTTTTCTTATTCAAAAGAAGATGGACTTTCAAATAAATCAAAAGTCCTATACGTGACCAAAGAGGTATTAGAGAATCTTGGCATAAACATAAAACTTCGCGCATGGGAAACTGTTTTACTGACTATTAAGCCTGTAAAAAAACAAAACCATATCACTTCTCTTTTACAAACTTCTTTAGGAAACTATAAAAAATATTCTAAAGAAGATAGAGTGAAGTTCGGTTTTGCTACTGAATTGCTTGTAAAGGCCCTTAATAACCCAATAGAAACTGAAAGCTATACAGACTTTATTGCTCTAATAGAGAAAATGATCAAGATAGCAAAAATACGAAAATCTTCATACGCCATATCAACTATACTATATGACATCTCTTCAGCGTATCCTGAACATAAAATGAAAGTGGTTGATTTTCTGACAAAGGCTGCTATATCTGATGATTCAACTATTGATCCTTCGTCCAAATATGAGATCGTCAAATTATTAAGAGGTATGCATATCGGAGAACTTGTATTATCTTCACTTGAAGCAAGAGGAATAACAGGCTTAGGAGGTCTTGCACTTTACATACAAGACATCGCAAAAGCTTTTATTTCTTTAGGTATTGATACTACTATATTAACATGGTTATTTTCTCATAATAAAGAAGGAAATTATATCAAAGAAAAGATAATAACTGCAGCTAATCTTAATTTTACAGGAAGAACTATAGACATCCCTATGGACAACAGACAAAATGTTACCGGTTATGTTTATGAAACAATATTAAATCACGACCAGGAAGTCGGCGGAGTAAACACATTGGCAATTTTCGCTCCTGAGCTTACAGATGTTCTTTATGGAGGCATAACCTCTCAGGATAAAAAAGACAGATTAGAGTTCTTTGCGAAAAGTTCTTTAGAAGCAATAAGAAATGCTAACATTTATCCATCAGTCATACAAGGTAATGAAGTAACAGGATTAGCTTTCAAATATTTCTCGGAATATGGTTACTGCAAAGATGATGCCCATTTTGCACGTTTACTGACAACTCTTTTTGTCGGACATAACCTAGAAAGATCTTATAGAAATCTCATAGAAGGATGGGATCCTATAGCAGATTCGATACATTATGCATCAGATGCAGCAACAGTAAGTCCTGGCTATAAAAGTTCTGTTCTTGAAAGATCATGGCAAATAGGCTTAGGTGATACTGTTCCTGCTAAAGAGAGAAATAAGAACTGGCATGCTTATCAAAACGGCATAGATACAGTTGGATGGCAAAAAATGATCTTGAGAAATGAATCTTTTTTTACAACCAGGAATAAGGAGAAACTTTTCCAAAAAAGCAAAAATCTTAAAGCAAATGCAAAGAAAACTTTACAGCAAAAGACTGGATTAACTGTAGACGAAAGCGCTCCTCTTCTTACAATGCTGCATCGTTTTACTGAACAAAAAGGTTATGAAATAGCTTTGCCTGCTATTAAAGATATCCTTTTTTCCGATCCTAAAATACAAGTAGTTATTGGCGGTCCTGCTGAATATGACCAGCCTCTATTATCCCAAATAGCGGAGTTGGAAAGGCTTTTTTCGAACAGATTCAAATACCTTGGAACACAAGGGGTTGATCCTCAATCAGACCTTTATAAGGAAATATATCTTGGTGCAGATGTTTTTATGATGCCTTCTAAATATGAACCTGCCGGGTTAAGCCAGCTTGAAGCTATGGCTGCTGGAACACCTGTAATTGCTTTTGATATAGATGGATTAAGAACGTCTGTGATCGACATACTTTTTTCAAAAAAACACAAAGAATCCACTGGTATCGATATTCCTGCAACAGGCTTTAAATTTTATAATCCTAATTTTTATGATGCAAAACAGGATATTGTAAATACGTTACATCGTTTTCTTAACACTTATAATGGCACAGATAAAGCTGAGATCGATTGGAATGATCTTGTTTATAACTGCTTTACATATGACTCCAGATGGATCAACCCAGCTAAAGGATATGTAAACAATATTTTTGCAAAGAACATGGGAGTTGATCTGGAAAAGATAGCAGATTTTCCTGAACTAATCCTTATTTTTCAGCATCCTGAGGAAGATCCTCAAAACCCTGATGCTTCAACCATAGAGAATATTGAATATACTCTTATTAAATATGGTTACACTTCTGAAAAAGGGGTTTCTTATGTCATAAAAGATGCTTTGGATAAATTAAAAGAGATGCAAAAAATGAAAGATGTTCATCCTCTAATAAAAGAACAAGCATTAAAATACCACCAAAAATATAGAAATTATAAACAGAAAAAAGAGGAACATTTTTCTTCCAGTAAATATGCTAAAGAAGATTGCAATAACACAACTCTCTTTACCGAAGACTTAGGGCAAAAGCTTGTACAGCAAAAAAATATTGCTGTATATGAGATACGTTATAACAGAAAGAAAATAAGAGATACAATTTCATCCGAACAAAGTGATTCCATTGAATTACTTATAACCGAATATGCTCAATTCCTTACAACAAAGCTCGGAGAGTTCTCTAAGGTGATCTTGATCCCTTCTGAAAATAACGGAGATCTTATTTCTGTTACAAGATATTCTGATCTTGAAAGAACAAAGGAATACGGTAAAGGTATTGTTGATATTGATGGCTCTCAAAAAAACCAGACATTACCTGCTATAGGACTTCTAAATATGGCTTTTGCTGCATCAAATATCAGGAATAATGTACAACATGCTCAAATGAATAAAACAGAAATGAATATACTTAAATTCATACAAAGTCAATGTCAGCTAATAACAGGTATAGAAGTTGATCTTGAAAATATCTTAACATTTATAAAGGATCTGCCGCCTTTCAGGATAATACCTTTGGAATCTCTTGCAGAGTATAACAGAATAGCGTTAAAGATATTGAGTGCAGCGTAACCGAGCCACGAGCCTCGCGCAACGCGCAGCGAGAAACGAGCTTCGAGCTAAATGAAAAAGTCCTAAAAAAAGCTTCTTTAGGACTTTCCTATAGCGCGCGGCGCGTGGCTCGAGGCTCGCAGCTCGTTGGCCACTCGCGAAATTTCCACTCTTTTGGATTTTTCAGAACTGATCTTTTGAATGCTTCAACTACTTCCGGGGCATACTGTTTTTTTGAACAACGGCA
>JAQVOV010000072.1 GCA_028702395.1 Candidatus Omnitrophota bacterium | reverse complement strand
AGCTTTTAATCTGAGGGAAATGACAAATCTTGCAACACCTATAATTGGGTTTGTAATTGGAGAAGGTGGTTCTGGAGGAGCTTTAGGCATAGGTGTTGTAGATAAAGTATATGTTCTGGAAAATGCTTATTATTCGGTCATTTCACCGGAAGGATGCGCTGCGATCTTATGGAAAGACAGATTGAAATCAGATCTAGCAGCACAGGCCCTGAAAATAACTGCTAATGAATTAGTAAAACTCGGCCTTATTGATGGAGTAGTTAAAGAACCTATGGGCGGAGCCCATAAAGAACCTTCTTTTGCTGCAAATAATATCTCTAAAGTAATAAAAAAGGAATTGCCTGAGCTTTTGTTAATAGATAAAGACCTGCTTTTGAAGAAAAGGTATGAAAAATATAGAAATATCGGAAAATATTGTTTATAATAGAGTTTTATATAAGGATAATGCGGTATGAATAATATTAAATTTTTCTCTAAGAAATCTCAAAGCATTGCCGAGATCAGAACAAAAATAACAGAGTATATTAAAAGCTTCAATGCTGCTATATCCGAAGATGTTTTATTTGATATCAGATTATGCCTTGAAGAAGCGTTGCGTAACGCGATGATGCATGGAAATAAAATGTGTCAAGATCTCCAGGTAAATGTTTCTTATAATATTGAAAATGATGAACTTGTTATTTCGATACAAGATGAAGGGGAGGGTTTTGATCCCGGATCTTTACCTGATCCTACGAAAGATGAAAATCTATATGAGGATCATGGTAGAGGTGTATTTATCATGAAAAAGTTCATGGATAGTGTTGAATATAATGAAAAAGGGAATAAGGTCGTAATGCGAAAAAAGCTCATCTAAGATGGAGGGATTTTTTATGAACGTAGAAACTAAAGAGCGTAACGGGGTTTGTATTTTGTATGTTAAAGGCGAAATGGACCTCAATAGCTCACCCGAAATAAAGAAGATATTCGACAAGGTGTTCCTGACAAAGGAAAACAAGATCTTGATTAATTTCAAGGATATGCAATATATTGATTCTTCCGGATTAGCGACAATTGTTGATTTTTTTAAAAGTATAAAAGAAAATAAAGGCCAATTGGTGTTATGTGAACTTTCGGAAAAAATAAAAAAATTATTTGTGATAACAAGACTGGATAAGCTTTTTAAAATATTGGATACAGAAGAACAAGCTATAGGATCATTTTAATATCATGATAAAATCCATATCGAATATCGGCTCTTCGGTAGTGAATGTTTTTAAACAAACAATAGATGTCATATGTTTATTATTGGATACTTGTTATTATATATTCATAGGTCCGTTCAAGAAAAAAACTCCTAAATTCGCAAGCATTTTAGAACAGATGATATTCGCAGGAATTCAGTCTTTCCCAATAACCTTTTTTGTGGCACTTTTCACTGGTATTGTTATTGCAATGCAGAGTGCTTATCAGTTAAAAGTTTTCGGAGCAGAGATCTTTACGGCATCAATGGTCAGTGTCAGTATGGCTAGAGAGCTTTCACCTGTATTAACAGGTTTAGTTGTAGCAGGTCGTGTAGGTGCAGCAATTACTGCTGAAATATCAAGCATGAAGGTTTCTGAGCAGATAGAGGCATTAGAGACCATGGCATTGGATCCTGTTAGATTTCTTGTTGTTCCAAGGGTTTTAGCACTTATTATAATGCTGCCATGCTTGACTGTTTTAGGTGATATTGTTGGAGTTATAGGCGGTTTTATTGTAGGGGTGTTCAGTATAGGATTGAATGCCTATAGATATATGGATATGTCTTTTGAATTTTTATTATTTAAAGATGTATGGACAGGACTTGTAAAGAGTTTTGTTTTCGGATTAGTGATATCTCTTATAGGCTGTTATATGGGACTTAATGCAAAAGGAGGAGCGGAAGGTGTAGGCCGAGCTACTACTTTAAGTGTTGTAACAAGTTTTATTCTTATCATCCTGTTTGATTGTTTGTTGACAGGATTGTTTTATTTTATTAATGTATAATAAGGTGTATTAATGAAAAAAGAAGTTGTAATAAAAGTCGAAGGATTACAGAAAAGTTTTAATGGAAGACAAGTCCTCAAAGATATAAACATTGAGATATATAGAGGTGAAACATTTGTTATTATGGGCGGTTCAGGCTGCGGAAAGAGTACTCTTTTAAGGCATCTTATAGGTTCTTTGATACCAGACAAAGGTTCTGTCACTATATTAGGTAAAGATATCAGCACTCTTAGAAAAAGCGAATTGGATGACCTTAAAAAACATATAGGAATGTCTTTTCAAGGCTCTGCTTTATTTGATTCAATGACAGTTGGAGAGAATGTAAGTTTAGCTTTAAGGGAACATACAAAATTAACTAAAGATGTCATTGATATTATGGTAAAGATGAAACTGGATCTTGTAGGATTAAGAGGATTTGAAAATCTAATGCCAAGCCAGCTTTCTGGAGGAATGAAAAAAAGAGTAGGTATTGCCAGAGCATTTGCAATGGATCCGCAAATAGTTTTTTATGATGAACCAACAGCTGGGTTGGATCCTATTGTAACAGCAGTAATGGATAAATTGGTAGACGATCTTGCTAAAGCACTGTCAGTTACAAGTATAATAGTTACACATGATATGAGCAGTGTTTTTAGAGTTGCAGATAGGATAGCAATGCTTTATGAAGGAAAGGTTCTTGAAGTAGGAACTAAAGAACAGATCCAAAACAGCAAAAATCCATATGTGCAGCAATTTGTAAGTGGTTCTCCGGATGGACCAATAAAGTTCTTTCAAGATAAAGGTGATTACCTTAAAGAGCTAACGTCTTAAGCGAGCTGCGAGCCACGCGTTGCGTGCCTCGAGCTTTAAGGCCATCATTTTCATATAAAGTTATAGCGCGACACGAGTTTACTGCTTCGCGCCACGAGTTTTAAAGGAAAACTGAATTCCACAAGCTCGCTGCGCGCAGCGCGTAGCTCGTAGCGCGAAACAGGAGGAAAAATGAAAAATATATTCACTAGATCTTTTATTGTCGGTTTTTTTATTGTTATATCAGTTTGTGTTTTTATTTATTTTATGTTGAAAACAGAAGAATTCAATAAAAAAACATATACTTTGAAAACGAGTTTTAATTATGCAGGGGGATTAAAAGAAAATGCTATGGTTGCTCTTGCCGGTATAGAGATAGGCAGGGTCAGTAAAATAGCTTTTACTTATGAACCTGAAACAAAAGTAATTTTAACTCTGGAAATAGATGATATAGCAAAAATACACGAAGATTCTATTTGCTATATTGGAACACAAGGGTTTATAGGAGATGTTTTCATAGGTATTACACCCGGCAAAGGCAGTATGGCCTTTTTGAAGTCAGGACAAACAATAAAAAGCGAGGATCCTATTGAGATGAGAAAGCTTATGGAAAAGGCGGATACAATAGCAGATAATCTTAACACTACACTTGTTGATGTAAAAGAACTTGTCAATAATATCAATGACGGGGTTAAAGATAACAGACAAAATATTGATAATATCATTTCTAATATAGAAAGAACTACTGTAAATTTCAATGAGTTTTCTGAGGATATAAAAGCTCATCCATGGAAACTATTAATGAAAGGAAAAGACGATGATGAAAAACCTGCTAAACCTAATGAGAAAATCACTAAGACAGATGGGAAAAGTAAAAAACAAGGATCAAAAAATTTCGCATCTAAGAATTAATAAGGTTCTTTCACTTTTATCAATATTCACTGTTGTTTGTATATCTTGTGCATATGCTGCGGATTTTCCAAAAGTGACAGATGTAAAAGGTCAGGTGGAATATCAAAGACAAAGTAAGCAATGGGAAAAAGTTAAAATTGGTGATGTTCTTGAAAAAGGGGACAGAGTAAAGACATATGACAATTCCAGATGCGATCTTGTAATGGATAAAGAGGGAAAACAGTTAATGGGGATATTTGATAATTCGGAGATCATAGTTCTGCTTGGTAATAATGAAAAATTTGAATTGGTAAATGCAAATGTGATGTTCTCTTTAGAAGGAATGCCTGAAGGTTCAACTTTTGAGGTCAAAACGCCTACAGCTATCTGCGGAGTAAGAGGAACTGGTTTTAGAATATTTTCTGATACTACAATGACACAGATAAACGCATATTACAATAGTGTTTACGGAAAGAATTTCGAAGGCGACATCAAAGATGTTCCTCCTGGATTTTATAGAACAATAGGTGAAGATGGACAAATATCAAAATTGCACAAGATCCCTGATATGGAAGGAAAAAGGTTTCGTGCATGGAAACGTTCTGCAGGTGATAAAAAAGAGGATAAAGACAAGCATAAGGACAATAATGGACGTTCAAGGAATTCAAGATTCGAAAGATCTGAAAATAGAATGAACGATGTTAGAGGAAAATCAGATTCTCAGAATGAATTCAGGAAAGATGCTGAAAAAATTTCTGAAAAAAATGAACCATGTCCAAATATTAAAAGTGAAGGACCAAGTGAGAGCATAGGTTCTTAGTTGAATGATACAATAAAAGTGAGGAGTGTATATGAAAAAAAACATAAAGGTTTTTATAATACTTTTTCTTGTTGTTTTTTGTTTAACGAATAATGTGTCAAAAGTATTTGCACAGGATAACAGAACACAGGATACTGTGACAACTCAACAGGTCATAGATAAAGAGGCTTTTGAAGGATATTTTGACCAAGCTCAAGACAAAGAAGGTGCTAAAGATAATATAGCTTTATATTGGCATGCTAGTTTTAAGCAAGGGTTTGATAATAATGTGTATTTAGATCCTTCAAGAAGAAAAGATGCTTTTTTACAAGCAAGTATTGGCGAATATATGACATATTATCATTCGGATGATCAGCGTGTTAATTTTGATTCTAACATAACCTCGCTTTTATATTATAACCAGAACAATAATAATCTTATGGATATCTATCTGAACCCATGGGTGGAACAGGATATCTTTGATAATCTTTTTACTATAGAGGCAGGATATGTTTTTGATTGGGTATGTTTCCCAAATTCACCTGACGGAACGTATATAAACAATGGCTTTAGTGTATATTTGAGAAACAATGTTACAGCGGATTTTTATCATAAAATTGGCGGAATAATAGATCTTAAGTCATACATACATGATCGCACATATGACGGTTCACAGAATAAAACTGATACTAAAAGATTTGATGTTGTTTATGCCGGGGAATATCAGGCAGCTTGGTATTTATGGGATACAATTAAATTAAAACAAAGGGTAAGGGTTTTCCAGAATGAGTCAAATTATAAGTATGAAAATTACTATGATTATTGGGGATATGATCTTAAGACAACCGGAATTTTTTATTTCACACAAAAATTCTATAGTATAATGAATTTTTCATACACAAAAAAGATCTTTTACCAAAGAACAGTTCCTGATAGCACTTCAAATCAGAGAGATAATTTGTATGTTGCCAGTTTTCTTTTAGCATATGACATTACACCTTCTTTTACAATATCAGCAGATTATTCGTATAGGCAGAATGTCACTAATCAGCCTATAGATAAATATTCAGGGAGCATTTACACTATAGCAGTGAATTATGCTTTTTAACTCTATGGTAAAAAGAGATCTTTTCTCAAAAGTACTTATTGGTATTTTTGTAATATTAGCGTTCCTAATAACTTTTTCATTGTCATGGTTTAGAGTTTTTGATGTATATGAACTTCCTCTGCTCGATATAAGATTTCAACTTCGCCCTACCCCTTATATAGATAATAAAATAGTTTTTATTGAGATCGCAGATGATTCCATAGAAAAAATAGGTTCATGGCCTTTTCCTAGAGAATATCATGCAATGATGGTGCAGGCGTTAAGATCTGCTAACGTAAAGAGTATTTTTTTTGATATTTTTTTCAGTGAAGAAAAAAAAGGGGACCAGGAATTAGCTCAGGAAATGAGGATAGCAGGTAATGTATATGTCCCAAGTGTTTTTAGTGCTGATGTATCTCAGGAATTGGATTTTCCTTTAGCAGATGAATATGAAGCTGAGATCCTTGATGAGTTTTCCAATGCTGCAAAAGGAACAGGGCATATAAATATAATTCCTGATAAAGATGGAAAATTCAGACGTATCCCGCCTTTTATAAGATTCAATGGTGAGTATGTTCCACAGCTTGGTTTTTTGATGGCATTAGACCTCATGGGTGTTGACATAAAAAATATTATCATAGAAAAAGGTAGATATATAAAAGTAAATAAAGATATCAATATACCATTAGATGAAAGATCGAATATTATAATAAATTTCCCGGGTAAATGGGTAGATACGTTCAGACATTATTCTTATGTGGATGTTATAAGATCATATCAGGCTAAAGCACATGGCAAAAAAGGAATAGTGGACCTTTCTGAACTTGAAGATAGTGTATGTTATATAGGTATGTCTTCTACAGCTTCTCCAGATGTCCACCCGTCCCCTTATGAGCCTTTATATCCTGGCATGGGTCTGCATGCCAGTTTGTATAATAGTATAGTTAATAAGGCTTTTATATTCAGAGTTTCAAAAGCAGTGAATATTGGAATAATGTTTTTCTTGATGCTTTGTACATATCTTTGTGTGCAATATACGAAAAAAAGATATAGTATTTTGGCTTTTATTATCATAATATCCGTCTTTTCCTTTTTAGCATTTATTATTTTTATTTGGTTTGGTGCATGGATAGATCTTTTTTGTCCGTTATTTGAAGCTGTATTGTTTTATGTAGCTACGATCTTCCTGAAATATTTAATGGAAATTAAACAAAGAGAAATATTAGAAAAAGAACTTTCAATTGCCACAAAGATCCAACAGAGTTTTTTGCCTTTGAAAGTACCAGAAGTAAGCGACATGGAAATAGCTGTAAACATGATAACTGCAAAACAGGTTGGCGGTGATCTTTATGATTTTGTAAAATTCACAGATAAAAAAATAGGAATAATGATAGGTGATGTTTCAGGTAAAGGTGTTCCTGCTGCTTTATATATGGCTAAAGCTGTAAGTCTATTTAAGCAGCTGGTTGATAACATTGCTCCTGAAAATACTTTGAAACAATTGAATGAGATCTTATGCAAAGAAGCTTCGTCGAATCTTTTTGTTACAATGTCTTTTGCTGTATTTGATCTGGAAAAACGTGTGGTTTCGTTCTCATCAGGAGGTCATTCTCCAATAATGTTATGCAGAAAAAATGAAAAGAACAGCATTGAATTAGAAAATAAAGAAGGCTTGCCTCTGGGTATCATGGAATGCGAGTTTGATAAAAATAAACACTCTGTTGAAAAAGGTGATGTCTATGTTTTTTATACTGACGGAGTTACAGAAGCAATGAATAAAAAGGGTGAGATGTTCGAAAAAGAAAGATTGGCAGGTGTTGTTTTGAAAAGCAGAGAAAAAACAGCTGCAGAGATCTTATCTCAAATACAGCAAAGTGTTATTTTATATGAACAGGGTAATCAGCATGATGATATAACTGTAATTGTGGTTAAAGTGGGCTAGTTGCCAGAAGCCAGAAGCCAGAAGCCAGAAGCCAGAAGCCAGATAACTCTACATACGTTTTATCTTTAAATCAATTAATACTGGTCACTGGTCACTGGTCACTGGTCACTGGTCACTGGTCACTGGTGACTGGTCACTGGTCACTGGTCACTGGTCACTGGTCACTGGTCACTGGTCACTGGTCACTGGT
>JAQVOV010000071.1 GCA_028702395.1 Candidatus Omnitrophota bacterium | reverse complement strand
CTTCCTATAATAATTTTTTTTAATAACTCAATAGAAGAAATTAAAGTAGATCAACTCACTTTTTTAAAGGATAATTAACGAAGGAGGTATCTTTATGAAAGTAATTGTAGATCAGGAAATATGTATCGGGTGTGGTCTTTGTCCGCAAATATGTCCGGATATATTCTTAATGGAAATTGACAAGGCCAAAGTGTTAGTGGATATTGTGCCTAAGGAAATGGAAGATTGTACTAAAGAAGCTGCTGATGGTTGTCCTGTTGAAGCTATAATCATCAAATAAGAACAGTTACAGTTTCAGTAGTTCTTAATTTGTTTATTATAAGAGTCGCTACAAAGTCTAGATAATTTAGAATTGTTTCAAAGAAAGGAAAAAAATGGAAAAAATAACAAAAGGAAAACTGATAGAACTTCTAAATCATGATCTTTCGCTGGAATATCAAGCTTGTGTTCAATATACGCAGCATCAGGGAGTATTAAAAGGTGCGATGTATCAGAACATTCAAAAAGAACTAATTATCCATGCACAGGAAGAGCTTGCGCATGCTACAACACTTGTGGCTCAAATTGATTATTTGGGAGGAGTTCCTACAGTTGAAATGCCTGCGCCAAAAACCTCGAAGGAAAATGAAACTATGTTAAAACAGGACCTTGCAGGTGAAAATGATGCTATTGCACGTTATAGTATACGAATAAAACAAGCTGAAGAGCTTGATCTATATCATCTGGCAGGGCAATTACGAAATATTCTTTCTGTAGAACAGGAGCATGCTATGGATCTGGAACAAGCACTTGGAAAATAAAGGAGAAAACATGAAAAATAAATATCTTAGTATAAAAGTGTTAGTTGGTATGTTTATATTGACCGGAATGTTATATACATCAATTGATAGTGCGTTTTCCATGTGCGGAACATGTGGTATGGATAGCGCAAATGCAGAGGAAGGAGAAACTATGTTCTCACATGTAGCAAAAGAAGCTGATATGAAAAATGATGTAAAAGAAATAAGTTATGACCAATTCATGGCTATAAAAAACGCTGGTGAAAACTATCGACTTTTAGATGTTCTTTCACAGGATAGTTATAACCAAGGACACATTCCAGGATCAGAATCATTTCCTGTTGATAAAATAAACAAAGAGACAGCTGAAGGGTTTTTGTCAATGGATGATCATGTTATTGTATACTGTGGAAGTTTTCAATGTAGTGCTTCAACTCAAGCAGCCAATAAATTGACTGAATTGGGATACAATGTTGTTGATTATAAAGGTGGTCTTAAAGATTGGCAGGAAAAAGGTAATAGCCTTGTTTCGTAAAAAAAGAGTAATGAAAGGGATAATTGAATTGTTTAGGTATTAGATATTAGCTTGTGGAAAGTTTAACCCCATATATAAATGCCACAATCTTCTACTACGATTTGCGATTAGCGATTCGCGCTTTGCTAATTAGGTGTGTCCCGAGAACCCAAGAAGCAAAATGGCGGAATAAAATTGTTTTTTCAAGACCGCAAATTCCCCCACCGAGGGAATTTGCTTAAAACAAAAGCTCGATATTTAATAGGGTTTACCGTGGTCGAGCTTTTGTTATGTCTCTCAAAAACAATTTTATTCCTTCTTACGGTTGCATAACTGTAAAATGTTGAGTAGAAATTATCGCTGATTTTTTGGCAAGATACTATACTAAAACCAAAAAATCTATTAGATTGGCCGTTGGCCAATCTAATTTCTGCGATATTTTTTAAAAATATCGCAGGCGATTTAACAGGATAGAAACAAAGACTGGGTTTAGATATCGCTAAGTCTTTGTTTCTTGATGTTTCGAAGTGGAAGCCAACAAGCTCGTTGCGCTTAGAGCAGCGCGTAGCTCAGTTCAGTTTTCCACAGCAGACACAAGACACATTACCCATGACACACAACGCATTAGGTGTGTCCCGAGAAACCAGGACGTTCCACAAGCTCGCAGCTCGCAGCGCGTAGCTCGCAGCAAAAACCATTGAGCTTCAGAATATGCGCTTTGCGATTAGCAATTTGCGATATGCGATTCGCGCTTTGCTAATTAGGTGTGTCCCGAGAAACCAATAGCTAGGGAAACTAGGATGACAAAAAAATCAAAGGAGGGTTAATATGAATGTAGAAAAAGTAGGGGAAAATTATCGTTGTGATATTTGTGGAAATGAAGTTACGGTTACAAAAGCAGGTGGCGGGGAATTGGTGTGTTGTGATCAGCCTATGGAGAAGATCTGATCTGTTTTATATGAGCAATTTTTCATGGTTTATATTTTGTAAGGAGGTGAAATTCTATGAAACCTAAGATCGGAATAATATATTATAGCATGACAGGGAACACTTTTTTGATGGCAGAGGCTGTTTGTCGTGGGGTGGAACAGAATGGCGGGCAGGCTATGTTGCGTACAGTACCTGAATTGTTGCCAAAGGAAGTTATTGGAAATGATGAAAGGATCAAAAAAGCTAAAAAAGCTCAAATGAATATTCCTCTGGCCAGAGTAGAAGAACTGGCTGAGTTTGATGGTATTATTTTGGGTTCACCTACAAGATTTGGGAATATGTGTGCACAGATGAGAAATTTTTTGGACCAGACAGGAGGGCTTTGGTTACAAGGGGACTTGATAGGAAAACCTGCTGGAGTATTTTGTTGTACAGGTTCTTTGCATGGCGGGCAGGAGACAACGCTTGTTTCAATGATGTTCACTTTACTGCATCATGGAAGCATTATAGTCGGTGTTCCTTATAGTGTAAAAGAACTTATGGAAACCACTTCAGGCGGTACACCATATGGTCCTACAGCTGTTGTGGGTGCTCAGGCTCAACAGGCACCTACTGTAACAGATCTCAAGATAGCACAGGAATTAGGTAAAAGAGTGTGTCAAGTTGCAGGGAAGTTGATGATAGAGAAGTAAGAAATATTAGCCGTCAGTCCGCCATTGACCACTTTAGTGGTCAATGGCGAGATCTCGCCAAAATTAGAAATAAATTTTGGCGGACTATTAGCCTTCAGCTGTCAGGCTGTGGAACGTTTAACCCCATATATAATTTCCTTGAACCAAAAAACATGTAAAATGGAGTTGACAATTCCAAAAATACATGTAAAATGGAAGCATGTATACAAGAAAGCTTAAACCACCACAAAACAAAAGTTTTTTCCTTTTTGGTCCAAGAGGCATAGGAAAAACAACATGGGTTAAAAAAACTTTTCCCAAGGCTCTATATTTAGATCTTCTTGAAGCAGAACTTTATACAATGCTTTTAGCAAATCCTCAACGATTAGAAAATCTGATACCTCCAAAAAACAAAGAATGGATAATAATTGATGAAGTGCAAAAAGTCCCAGAGCTTCTCAATGAAGTACATAGGTTAATTGAAAAAAATAAATACAAGTTCATTTTGACAGGTTCAAGTGCAAGAAAGTTACGCAGAAAAGGACATAATTTACTTGGCGGAAGAGCTTTAACTTATTCTATGTTCCCATTATCGATACAAGAGCTTGGCAAGGATTTTGATATAGAAAAATCTTTAAGCTATGGGCATCTTCCCACTGCATATATAGATAAGGATCCTAAAAAGTATTTAGAAAGCTATGTTAAAACTTATTTGGATGAAGAAATACGCCAAGAAGGGTTAACTCGAAATTTATCAGCTTTTTCAAGATTTCTTGAAGCAGCATCTTTCTCTCAAGGATCTGTATTAAATCTTTCTGCTGTTTCCAGAGAATGTGGTGTTGAAAGAAAAGTTATTGAAAATTATTTCAATATTTTAGAAGATCTTTTGATAGCTTATAAATTACCGGTTTTCACAAAGAAAGCTAAACGACGCATGATAGCACATCCTAAATTTTATTTTTTTGATGTTGGTGTTTTTCGTACAATACGTCCTAAAGGCCCACTGGATCAAATTGAAGAAATTGATGGACCTGCTTTAGAAACTTTATTTTTGCAAGAAATAAAAGCTTTCAATGCTTACAATGATCTGGATTACAAAATATTCTATTGGAGAACAAGTAACAATGTTGAAGTTGATTTTATCATATATGGCCCTAAAGGATTGTTTGCCTTTGAAATAAAGCGAAGTTCCAGAATATCTAAAGATTCCTTTACAGGGTTAAAGGCTTTTTTAAAAGATTATCCAATGGCAAAAGCTTTTTATCTATACAATGGAACGCGTAAATTATATCAAGATAACATAGAGAGCCTTCCTTTAAAAAACTTTTTCAATAATATTGCCGATATTTTATAAGCTCTTTTTTATAGTTTGATCTCGGGAGACACAAAAAAGTATGGTTAAATATAGATATGAATGAAAAAATAGATAAGTTTAAATTAGAAGATTTAGGGTATAGTGATTTCTTTAAGAACAGCAAAGCATCTGAAATTGATGCAAGTTTTGTTCCTGCCAGAATTATAGCTGAGCATAAAGAATTATATATTCTAAGAAATGAAGTATCAGAATTCTCAGCAAAAATAACAGGTAAAATGATGTTTACTGCTTCATCAAGAGAAGATTATCCTGCAGTTGGTGATTGGGTTTTGATAACAGTTCTTGATGATGAAAAGGCAGTTATCCATGAAATACTTCCCAGGAAAACAGTGTTAAAAAGAAAATCAATAGCAAAGATGGACGCACAGATAATAGCTGCGAATATTGATTTAGCTTTTATTATACAGGCACTTGATAGAGATTACAATTTGAACAGGTTTGAGAGATATTTTGCCTTAGCTCAATCAGGAAAAATAAAGCCTGCAATAGTTTTAAATAAAACCGATCTTATTGATGAAGAAGAGCTAGCATCGAAAATATCAGAGATAAAAGAAAGGTTTAATGATATTGATATATATGCCACGAGTACTCTCACAGGTCAAGGTTTATCAGTTTTAAAGCAAGACATTAACAGAGGACTTACATATTGTTTTCTGGGATCTTCAGGTGTAGGTAAATCCTCGATCATTAATATGCTTTTAGGCAAAGAATTGCTTAAAACAGGAGAAATAAGTTCACATACGAGTAAAGGCAAGCATGTTACAACGCATAGAGAACTTTTTGTTCTGGATAGTGGCGGAGTAGTAATAGATAATCCTGGAATGCGTGAGGTTGGGCTGGTAGATTCAGATACAGGTATAAAAAATGTTTTTTGTGAGTTTGATGAATTGTCAAGATCGTGTCGATTCATAGATTGCACACATGAACATGAGCCTGGGTGTGCAGTGTTAGATGCAGTGCGATCAGGTGAAATAGATGAACAAAAGTATGAAAACTATATGAGGCTTGTAAGAGAAAATGAGTTCAATACTATGAACAAGATTGAAAAGAGACAAAAAGATAAAAAATTCGGAAAGTTCATAAAGCAGGCAAAAAAAGACATAAGAAAGTACAAGTAAAAGTTACAATTTCTGAATATATAAATTCTACAATACAAAAAAGGTGTCTGTCCCAAGTTGTGTTTAAACTCAGTAGTGGACAGACCTCTTTTTTATAGCTTGATCTCGGGACACACATAGGGATCAGTTTGCCCATTGGTTAGGTGTGTCCCGAGAAGCCAAAGGCGCGGAAACTGTATGGTGTCAAAACATAGGTTACAACTTGTGCCACTACATGGGTAACACTAGAAACCAAAGGATTCTAGATCCCGGTATTTTTCTTCGAAAAAACCGGGATGTCAGGTTACGTGCACCGCGCTTCGTGCTTATCAAATTTCTTTCAGGGCGCCTCGCGAGGCGCCCCTACAAAAACTCGTTTAGGACGTTCCACAAGCCCGCGGCTCGTAGCGCGCAGCTCGTGGCTAAATCAATTGCTCTTTGCGATTAGCAATTCGCGATTCGCGCTTTGCTAATTAGGTGTATCCCGAGAAACCAAAGGACCTAAAATAAAGCCAAAAGATACAAAAACCCCCTCGTTTTAAAAAACTGGAAAAATGCGAAGTTTAAAGGTATAATAAAGATCAAGTTTTCTTTTATTTAACACTTTTTTGAGTATAATGTAAGTGTTATACAAGACTAATGAGAGTTGAATATGGGGGGAAGTGTGGGGTGTGGAGACTAAAAGGTGTCCCTAAGTTTTTCACTAGGTTTTTACAGAGCACAACAAAAAATTACAAAAATTGTTTCCAGACAAAATGGATTGCGTTTTGCAATTGAAAATTGTGACTGATATTGAGGGAAGAAAATAATATGACAAAAAAACAAAATGAAATTAAAGAAAAACATAAGGTAAATAATGAAATAATCATCTATGAAAGCGATGATGGAAAGTCAGGTATTTCTGTTAGGGTTGAAAGTGAAACTGTGTGGTTGACTCAGACACAAATGGTTGATTTGTTTCATTCCAGCAAGGCAAATGTCAGTGAACATATCAAACATATATTTGAAGAGGGAGAATTGGCTAAAAATTCAGTTGTTCGGAAATTCCGAACAACTGCCTCAGATGGTAAAAACTACAATGTTGAACATTATAACCTTGATATGATCATTTCACTCGGATACCGCATTAAATCATCCATAGCTACCCGTTTCAGGCAGTGGGCAACTTCACGTTTGCGGGAGTATATTGTTAAGGGTTTTACTATGGATGATAATCGGCTTAAAGAGGCAGGCGGTGGAAATTACTGGAAAGAGTTATTAGAGCGTATTCGTGATATTCGCAGTAGTGAAAAAGTATTGTATCGACAGGTTCTTGATTTATATGCAATGAGCATAGATTATGATGCCAAAAGTCCTGAATCGATCCGATTTTTCAAAACCGTGCAAAATAAACTTCATTATGCAATAAATAAACAAACTGCTGCTGAAACGATTTATTCGCGAGTTGATGCTGAAAAAGATTTTATGGGGTTAACAACCTTTGCAGGTGAGATTCCGGTAAAAGCGGAAACTAAAATCGCTAAGAATTATCTTAACGAAAACGAACTATTTCGTCTTAACCGTATGGTATCGGCATTTTTTGATCTTGCTGAACTTAAGGCTCAGGAGCAGTCAAAAATGTATATGAAAGATTGGGTTGCAGAGTTGGATAAGTTTGCTGAAATGTATGGCAAGGGCATATTGGCGGATACGGGAAAAATTAGCCACAATAAAGCAATGAAAAAAGCCGAAAAAGAATACCATAAATATCAGGTAAAAACGCTTTCACCTGTAGAAAAAGCATATTTAGCAACCATCAGAACCGTGCAAAAAAAAGTTGAAAACAAAACAAAAAATAAAGCCCAATAAGGGACACAATTTAGAAGTTGATATAATTTAAAGTGTTGATATTAAAATTTTAGGTCAAGCATAATAAGAATAGATTATCCCAAAGATCATATTATCAAGTGTTTAGAAGAGAGTTATGGTAAGTGTATGGGAAAGTGTGGATTGTGGAGATTTGATCTTGAAAGGTTTTTGACGAAATAGTTAAGGGGAAGGTAATTATAAAGTGACAAATTCGAGACCTGACCCTAAAGTTTCCTATTGACAATCGCTCACTTTTGATGTATAAGAAATTTACGATAATCGTTCAATGGCTGATAACCGTAAACTATAGGACAATGGGATAAAACCATGACAAAATATTTTGGACCAAAAGAAACAGAAGTTATTTCCCGGCTTTCATATGAGAAAGTGACGCTCATCACTAAAGAGCAGTTTGACAAGCTCTTTGGGCAATCCCTTTTGACGCGACAGATTATTTATCAGCTGAAGAAGAAGGGGATTTTGAAACCGATCATCAAGG
>JAQVOV010000070.1 GCA_028702395.1 Candidatus Omnitrophota bacterium | reverse complement strand
ATACTGCTCTTTCTTGTAGAAAGGAACAAAGGCTCAGTTTTTCCGATCTTTTCATCAGAAAGTTTACCCATCATCCAGTTATTCATTTCTCTCCATTTGGAGCTGTATTTTTCTTCTGACACATTTACTCCTTTTATAGCATTTAGAAACCAGGAATTAATGACCAGTGATCAGGACAGTCTAAAAATTGTTTATCTTTAAATCAATTTTTTCTGGTCTCTGGTTTCTGGTCTCTATCTTTAAATCAATTACTCTCTATCTCATAACCGCTGTTTCCAGTTCATCAAGAACCAGCGGCTTTGATATATATCTTGAAGCGCCCAAACTATAAACCTTGTCAACTTTTTCCTGGCTATCTTCATTTGATAGAACGATCATATTGACCTTATCATTTATTTCCAGCATTTTTTTAAGGGTTTCAAAACCCTCTAGCCTTTCAGAATTTATGTTCATAACAACAACATCAAAGATCTCCTTTTGAAAGATCTTTAATCCTTCTTGTTCATCTCTAACTGCTATGACAAAAAAATCTCTTTCAGAAAAAAAACGTTCTAAAAAATCACAAATATCAGCTTCGTTATCAATAACTAGCATTTTTCGCACTTGACCCCCAATAATAAATAAATTTACTTTTTGTGTTCCTGCTCTTCTATCCATTTATCTATCGTAGAACGCTTAAACCGCCATGCTCCCCCAACCTTAAACGCAGGTATTTTGCCTTCCTGGACATGTTTATATATAGTTACCTTTTGCATACGCAGATAATCGGCAAGTTCTTCTATTGTCATTATATCATGGTCAAAATCCATATTTTCACCTAATAAATAGTGATGATTTTTATTGTTTATTGTTTTTTAACTAAAAAACACGAACAACAAAACCATTCTTTGATTGAAAGTTTACCTGACAAACAAGGCATTGTCAATATACCCAATATGCTATTTTACCTTTCTGTTACACTAACTTTATGTTTTTCGCTTATAATACAAAAAGCGTGCTTTTATACACGCTTTTTATGACTTTTCTTGACAAATCTATTATATTACTATACTGTAACTTCAATAATATCTTCTGTTTTTTCTACATTATCAACCAGCAGTTCCTTATCAATTTTCTTTAAAATTCCTTTCAAAACCTTACCTGGACCAATTTCCACAAATGAATTGATCCCTTTACTTATTACATAACCTATTGATCTCTCGAAATATGTAGTATTATTTACCTGTTTTATAAGATTTTGCTTTATTTGCTGCGGATCAATAGATGGCTGAGCTGTAACATTTCCAATTACTGGTATTTTGGGAACTTTAAATAAAACCTTTTGAATTTCTTCCTCTAATTTTTCCTTTGCAGGATCCATTAAAGAGCAATGAAAAGCTCCACTAACATCCAGAATTATTGCTCTTTTAGCACCTTTATCCTTTGCTAATCCTGCAATAAGTTCAATATTTGTTTCTTTTCCTGAAACAACTACTTGCCCAGGGCAATTTAGGTTTGCAATTTCACACCCAATACCTTTGCAAAGTTCTTCAACAGTTTCTATATCAAGCCCCATTATTGATGCCATTTTACCAGGATTTTTCTTAGCAGCTGCATCCATGAACTGTCCTCTTTTACGAACAAGACGTAATGCATCTTCAAAATCTATTGCACCAGCTGCAACTAATGCAGAATATTCTCCTAAACTTAACCCCAATGAAAAGATCGGCTGATATATATCATCTTTTATCGAATTAAGGGCAGCTATAGAATGTGTAAGGATAGCTACTTGAGCATTTGCAGTATTAGTTAGTTCTTCTTGAGGGCCTTCGAAACATAATTTTTTCAGATCAAACCCAAGGATTTCACCTGCTTTATCAAATGTTTCTTTTGCTTTTTGATTACTCTGATAAAGTTCCTTTCCCATACCTATATACTGGGTCCCCTGTCCAGGGAAAATAAATGCAACTTGTTTCGACATCTTAACTCCTTAATTTGTGTCTGTGTGTCTTGTGTACTGTGTCATGAGTCTACACAAACACTAAGCACTTATCCATAATTGTTTAGCTTTCAATATTCCCATTTCGATTATTTTTTTTCAGATCTTCTATTATATGTCTGTTTACTTGTTTTTTAACATATTCACCTGCAGCTCTTACAGCACTTTTTATTGCTTTTGCGTTTGATGAACCATGAGATATTATTACAGCTCCATTAACACCTAAAAGCGGAGCTCCGCCATATTCTCTATAATCTATTTTTTTTCCTATAGCTCTATAGGCAGGAATACTTAAAATTGCTCCTATTTTACATAAAAGGCTCTTTTTTAGTTCTCTTTTCAAAAGTTCTGCAGCTCCTTTTGCAAATCCTTCTATTACTTTTAAAACAGTATTACCAATAAGGCCATCACAAACAAGAACTTGGGTTTTTCCCATTACAATATCAGTTGCCTCAATATTACCTATAAAATTAAGATTTGAATTTTCAAGCATAGCATAGGTTTCTTTATGGAAATCTGTTCCTTTAGTTTCTTCTTCCCCAATGTTTAAAAGGCCAACTTTAGGATTACTTTGTCCATAGACATATTTCATAAAATCAGACCCCATAACTGCATAGTGAAAAAGATGTTCAGGTTTTGGATGAATATTAGCGCCTGCATCAATTAACATCATAGGCTCTAACAAAGTAGGAAAAACGATCCCTATCCCAGGTCTTTCAACAAAAGGAAGTGTTCTTAAATATAAAGTTGAAGCAGCAACAACTGCACCTGTATTTCCCGCACTTATAAAAACATCCCCTTGTTTTTCTTCTATTAATTTAAGTCCAACTGCAATAGAAGATTTCTTTTTCTTTCTCACAGAAACAGCCGCAGCTTCATCCATGTCCACAGATTCAGGAGCATGAACAAGCGAGATCTTTTCATGGTCATAATCACTTGCTTTGAGGAATTCATTCATCTTCACTTCATCACCTACAAGGATAAGATGATAATCAAATTCTTTAGAAGCCAGTACAACTCCTTCTATGATCTCTTTTGGAGCATGATCTCCTCCCATAGCATCTATAACAATTCTTATATTTTTATCGTTACTCATGCTGCTCCTTGATTATTTTTTTCTTTTGTTTTCTCGTTCTTGTTTTTTTTCTTTAAGACTTAGAACAGAGATAACCGGACGACCTTTGTAATAGCCACAATGCACACAAACTTTGTGTGACTGTTTTGCTTTTGAACATTGAGGACAAGCATTAAGGGAGACTTCAGCTATTTTATCATGTGTTCTTCTTAACCTTCCTCTTTGTTTCGAGTGTCTTCTTTTGGGATTTGGCATTTTTATTTTCTCCTTTTTAATCGCTAAGCACAATAAGCTGCGCGCTGCGCGTAGCTCGTGGCTCGTAGCCTGTTATTGTTTTTCATCCATCTTCCGTATCACATCATATGTATCTTTTGCTATCAAAAGTTCTTCGTTTGTTGGGACTATCATGAATTTAGTGTTTTTCCCAAGCAATTCTAATAGATCTTTTTCCATTGTTTCTTTTATCTTAGGCATTTTTTCGCCAATACCTGCAGTGAAAACAACAGCATCTACTTTTCCTAAAACAGCTGCATATGCACCTATATATTTTTTTATTCTGTATATATACATTTCATATGCCAATATAGCTCTTTCATCTTTTTTCCCAATAAGCTCTATAATATCCCTCATATCATTGCTTTGTCCTGTGATACCGAGCAATCCGCTTTTTTGATTTAGTATATCATTAACTGTTTTATAATTTATACCTGTTTTATCAATAAGAAATGTCACTATAGCAGGATCCATATCCCCTGAGCGTGTTCCCATCATAAGACCTTCCAAAGGGGTAAATCCCATACTTGTATCAACTACTTTACCTTTGGCTATAGCTGCTACTGAAGCACCATTACCTAAATGCAGTGTTATGAGGTTTAATTCGCTTAAAGGTTTTTTCAATATTTGTGCTGTCTTTTCGGCTACAAAACGATGACTTGTTCCATGAAAACCATATCTCCTGACCTTGTATTTTCTATAATAATCATATGGTATTGCATACATATATGCTTTTGCAGGCATCGTTTGATGAAAAGCCGTATCAAAAACTGCAACTTGCGGGATATTATTAAAGATCTCCAAGCAGGATTTTATCCCTACCAAAGCTGATGGATTATGCAAAGGTGCGAGCTCGCTATATTTTTCTATTCTTTTAACTACATTAGGATTGACAATAACAGCTTCACTGAATTCTTCTCCTCCATGAACTACTCTATGTCCTATTCCTGCAATTTCTTCTAAACTTTTTAAAGCATTTTCACCAGTTAGCAATCTATTCTTTATTTGGACCATTGCATCCATAAAACCATTGAAATATTTTATTCTTTCAACAATACCCTTATTTACAACCTTTTCTGTTTTCGTGTGAAGCAGTTGATATTTTACTGAAGAACTGCCGCAATTTATTACGAGTACTTTCATTTTGTTTTTCCTTTATAGCCTTTTAGTAACTAGTGATTAGTGACTAGTAACTAGCTTTGTTAATAAAACCTTTATCTTTAAATCAAATTATGCTAGTCACTAGTTACTAGTTTCTAGTCACAAACTTCGGATTAACACTCTTTTCCTTGCGCTCTTACAGCTGTAAGTGCAATTGCATCTACGATCTCTTCTACCCCGCAACCTCTGGAAAGATCACAACATGGACTTTTAAGCCCTAACAAAACTGGTCCTATAACCCTGGCTTTTGCTAATCTTTGAGTTATCTTATAACAAATATTCCCTGCATCGAGATCAGGAAATATCAGGACATTTGCTTTTCCTTCGACAGGACTATCTTTACATTTTTTCTTAGCAACTTCAGGTAATATCGCAGCATCGACCTGCAATTCACCATCCACAAGAATATCAGGTCTTTTCTCTTTGATCTTTTGTAAGGCTTCTCTTACTTTATCTATTGATTCCCCTTGAGCACTTCCTTTTGTCGAAAAACTAAGTAAAGCTGTTCGAGCTTTTATATCAAAAAGTTTTTCTATAACATCACTGCAAGCTATTGCAATACCTGCAAGTTGTTTAGCAACAGGATATGTAATAACACCACAATCTCCATAAATAAAAAGACCTTCGTAACCGAAAGTCTTATCTGGTAGTTCAACTACAAAACAGCTTGTTAAAAGCCCTATTTTTCTATCTAATCCCACACAGTATATACCGGCTTTGGCAACATCTCCACTTGTATGGAATGCCCCTGCAACAAATCCATCTGCAAGAGATTCTCTTACCATCAATCCCGCGAAATAAACAGAATTACCTGTAACGATTTTTTTAGCCTCTTCTTCTGTTATACCTTTATGCTTTCTTAATTCATAAAAAAGTTTTGAGAATTCATCTGTTTTTTCGTGTGCATAAGGATCTATTATTTTTACTTTTGTTACATCTATGTTATTTTCATTCGCAGATATGGTAATTGTATCTTTATTTCCCAAAAGTATTATATTAGCAATATCTTGACTAGCAGCTATAGAGGCTGCTTTGACCACCCTAATATCATTGCCTTCAGGAAGAACGATCGTTCTTTTTTCCTTTTTTGCTTTTTCTGTTAATTGCTGTATTTTACTCATTTCTTCTCCTGTTATAACCTATTTAGTAACTAGTAACTAGTAATTAGTGACTAGGTTTGTTTATAGCATGTTTTTATTATCTTTTCTTTATTCTTAAAAAGTTATCTTTAAATCAATTTTTCCTAGTTACTAGTCTCTAGTTTCTAGTCACAAACTCTTATTTACCTATATTACTCATCTTTCGCTTTATTTCTTTCTCGACAAAACTTGGCACAAAAACACTTATATCTGCACCTAATTGAGCTGCTTCTTTTATAAGCTTACTTGAAAGATACGAATAATTGGCTTTTGGCATCATGAATATTGTTTCAATATCAGGTGCTATTTTCCTGTTCATTAAAGCCATCTGAAATTCATATTCAAAATCCGATATCATCCTAAGACCACGAACAACTACTCTAACCTTTTTTGATCTAACATAATCAATAAGAAGTCCTTTAAAACTTTCAACTGTAACCCTATCCATATTAGATACAGCTTTACTGACCATATCTACTCTTTCTTGAACGGAAAACATAGGTTTTTTAGGATCATTTTCAGCTACTGAAACAATAACTTTATCATATATCCTTGATGCTCTCTCAATTATATCAATATGCCCATTTGTAATAGGATCAAAGGTGCCTGGATATATAACT
Organism: Candidatus Omnitrophota bacterium; assembly: GCA_028702395.1. Lineage (GTDB taxonomy): Bacteria > Omnitrophota > Gorgyraeia > JABMRN01 > JABMRN01 > JAQVOV01. The sequence continues at coordinate 1,682 of JAQVOV010000070.1, read as the reverse complement.
TTAGTGCTCATTATCGCTCCGCTCCAAGATAAAAGACTAAAGACAAAAGATAAAATCTAGTTATCATTGTGGAATCTTGTTTCTTTGTAGGGGCGTATTGCAATACGCCCCTACAAAAACATCCTCAAGGACGTTCCACCCTTTTACCTTTTTCCTTTTGCCTTTTGCCTTTTTACTTTTCCTATTGTATCTTACGGTAAAAAGACACAAAAGTGTCCCCGTATTTTTTTGTTAATAATAGATTGATTTTATCTAAAGACTCGGGAATTAAATCCCGTTTAGAATGCTCTATTATAATAATATTATAAGGCGATAATATATCATATTGGCACATTTTTAGCAAGGCTTTTTTAGGAAGGTCTTTATAGTAAGGCGGGTCCAAAAATATAATATCAAAAACATAGCCATTTCTATGTAATTTTTTTATTGCTGTATCGAAATCCGTACGAAAAACCTCTGTAATATCCTCGCAAGCAAGGCTTTTAATGTTCTTTCTGATAGTAGCAAAACTTTTGGGATCACTATCTATAAAAACAGCTTTTGCAGCACCTCTTGAAACAGCTTCCAATCCTAAAGACCCGCTTCCAGCAAAAAGATCCAGAACCTTTGCCCCGGTTAGGTCTTCATCTTTTAGAATATTAAAAATAGCTTCTTTAACTTTATCCTGTGTAGGTCTGACATTTTGAACTTTAGGAAAATCTATTTTTTTACCTTTATATTTACCTGCTATTATGCGCATGAGTCTCCTTAATTTAAGTAAAAAGGTAAAGATCTTTTATCATTGTGAAATCTTATTTAAAACCCTATATACCATTTTTTTGCCACGAGCTTCGAGCTACGCGCAGCGAGAAGAGTGGAACGTCCTAAATAACCTTATAATAAAACTTTTTTAGAACTCTCATTAATCTCGTAGCTCGCAGCTCGCGACGCGTGGCTCACTCCAGTACGTTCCACCCTTTTATCTTTTATCATTGTTGAGTTTTTTGGTTTCTTTGTAGGGGCGTATTGCAATACGCCCCTACGAAAACCATGTTCAGAACCATCCACAAGCTCGCTGCGCGTTACTCGTAGCTCGTGGCAAAATGTTATATCACTATTCACTCTTCACAAAGTTCCCAAACCTTGTCTTAAGTGCTCGTTTAAGACCCTGATGCTCAATAAGTTCCAGATCAGCATCCTCAGATATTATCTGGAACGCATCAGTTCTTGCTTCCTGCATTATTTCAATATCTTTTAAAATATTGCCAAACCTAAGTTCCGGTAAACCATGTTGTCTTGTACCAAAAAATTCACCAGGGCCTCTCATATGAAGATCATCTTCAGCTATTACAAATCCATCATCAGTTTCTACCATTTTATTTAATCGTCTCATACCCTGTTCAGTATCTGTATCAGAAACCAATATACAAAAAGATGCTGTTTTTCCTCTGCCTATACGACCTCTCAATTGGTGAAGCTGTGATAATCCAAACCTTTCTGCATGCTCAATAAGCATTACACTTGCATTTGCAACATCAATACCTACTTCAATTACAACAGTTGAAACTAAGACATGATACTCCCCATTTTTAAATGCTTTCATTATTTTTATTTTTTCTTCTGAAGACATCTTGCCGTGCAAAAGTGCAACATTAAGTTCAGGAAAAACTTGCTTGCTTATTTTATCATACATTGAAACTGCA
>JAQVOV010000069.1 GCA_028702395.1 Candidatus Omnitrophota bacterium | reverse complement strand
AACACTTCTTAATCCATTAACAAAAAGATCTCTTCTTTTTTGATATATTTTAACCTGTTTTTTTACGCAATCTTGTGGAGCAGTAAGTGCTTTTATCGCAGCATACTGTATAGGCTTAAAAAGTCCGAAATCTATATAACTTTTTGTTTTTGCCAAAGATCTTAAAATATCTTTATTTCCTACAGCAAAACCAATTCTCCATCCAGCCATATTATATGATTTTGAGCAACTGTGGAATTCTATACACATTTCTTTAGCCCCTGGTACTTCGAAAATGCTTGGCGCTCTATTGCCATCAAACACAATATCAGAATATGCCAGATCATTTCCAATAATAATGTCTTTACCTTTTGCCCAACTCACTAGTTTTTCATAAAATGGAATATCTGCTAATGCTGTAGTAGGATTATTAGGATAACTTAAGAACATAAGTTTTGCCTGCTTGACAATATGTTTAGGAATACTATCAAGGTCCGGTAAATATCCTTTGTTTTCATCTAAAGGAATATTATGAAGTATACCTCCTGCCATTATAACACCATTAAAATGAACAGGATACGCTGGCGAAGGAACAAGCGCAATATCATCTCCATTTAAAAAAGCTAAAGATAAATGAGCGATTCCCTCTTTTGAACCAATAAGAGGTAACGTCTCTGTTTCAGGATCAAGTTCCACTTTAAATCTTTGCTTATAAAAATGGGCTATAGCCTTACGCAATTTTTTCTCTGATGGTTCTATTGATCTTGAATATCTATGATTTTGGGTAAGTTTAGCTTGTTTACATAATTCATCAACAATATGCTTAGGTGTTGGCATATCAGGGTTTCCCATCCCTAGATCTATGATCTTTTTACCTTCTTTTTGAGCCTTAGATTTAAGCTGATCGATTATTGTGAACAGATAAAGCGGTAACCTTTTCATTCTGTTTGCTTCTTCCATTTTTTCTCCTTATTTCTCAGAAACCAGTAACCAGCTGCCAGAGAAACCAGAAAAACAAATTTTCTTTTGGGGTTTCTGGCAAATAGCCTCTAGCTTATATCTTTAAATTATATAATAACTTGTTCGTGAATTATACCATCCAGCATATAAAAAGTAAATAGAAAACACATTACAAATTTTAATCATACAAATATCGCGTTTTATGCCGCAATCTTTGCTCGTTACTTAAATAGAATTAATTGGAAAACCAATTGCTGCATGTGCAGCTTCAGAAAAAATCTCTGAAAAAGTAGGATGTGCATATATGGTTTGCAAAATATCTTCTATTGTCTTTTTTTGCGAGATCAGAAAAGATGCGTGCGTTATAAGTTCCGTTGCATTCTCTCCCATTATACTAACACCAAAAACTATTAGTGATCTTTTTTCAAATATGATCTTTATAAATCCATCTGTTTTATTTGCTGTATGAGCCTTTCCTAATGAGCTATACATAACTTTAGAAATCTGCATATCATTTGTCATTTCTTTTTCTGATATACCGCATGTAGCTATTTCAGGTGATGTAAAAATACAATTAGGTACCGAACTATAATCCATTTCTCTTTTTTTACCTAAAATATTATCAACTGCAACAATAGCTTCAAAACTTGCTACATGTGCGAGCATACTTTTCCCGTTACAATCTCCTATAGCATAGATATTCTTAATATTTGTCCTTAAGAACTTATCAACATTAATTTTTTTTCTATCTATAACCACGCCTATGTTCTCAAGAAACAAGTCTCTAAAAACAGGCTCTCTTCCGACACAGACGATCGCCTTATCAAAAAATATTCGTTTTGCATTAGATATAACTACTGTATTATCTTCAACACTTTCGACTTTTTGAGAGGTCAGGACATTTACTCCTTTTCTTTTCAGAATAACTGCCAGTTTCTTGGAAATATCCATATCTATTGCTGGCAGCAATAGATCTTGAGCCTCAACTATTGTAACCTTACTTCCGAACTCAGAAAAAATATTTGCCATTTCACATCCGATAACCCCTCCGCCTACGATCAGCAGCTGCTTCGGTATTTCATGAAAATCCCATACAGTTTTACTTGAAGCAATATCATCTGAAAAGGGCATAGAAGAAAGTTCAATATCTTTTGAACCAGAAGCAATGATAATATCAGCAGCTTCTATCAACTGTCTATCTACCTTTAATATCCCTGGAGAATCAAATACGGCTTTACCCAGTATAACATCCACTCCTCTTTTCTCCAAAAGGAGTTTGACCCCGTCGGAAAGTTTTTTTATGATGTTCTGTCTATGCTCATTTATTTTTTTAAGATCAACACTGAAATTTGGGATGTTGACCCCAACTTTGTCTGATTGTTTTATTTGTTCTAAAAAATATGCACTTTTGTAATATGTTTTTGTCGGGATGCAGCCGGTATTCAAACAAACACCGCCAATTTGTTCTTGCTCAATAAGACAGGTTTTAAGGCCTTTCTGAGCTGCATACAATGCTGCTGTGTAACCTCCTGGACCTGCTCCTATTATTGCGAGATCATAGCGAGCTGCGCGCTTCGGGCCACGAGCTTCGAGGGATGTATTTTTTTTTGCATCCATTATAAAACTCCTTTATCCTGATATATCTTTAAAACTGTTTTTAGAATCATCAAAAAAGCTCGCGACGCGTAGCTCGAAGCTCGTAGCTCTAACAATTAACTCAATACTCTTATCATCTCAATCGTCTTCTGTGCTGACTCTTGTAAAGCTGCTCTCTCTTCCGCTGTAAGAGTGATCTCTACGATTTCATTTATTCCGTTTCTTCCAATCTTAACGGGAACACCTAAACAACATTCTTTTATTTCATATTCCCCATCAAGATATGCTGAAACCGGAAGGATTTGATCTGTATCATTTTTTATTGCATTCAATATCTGTAAAACACCTGCACTAGTAGAATAATAAGCGCTTCCTGTTTTCAAATATTCAACGATCTCGGAGCCTCTAAACTTTGTTTTATTAATAACCTCTTCAATCTTTTCTTTAGGAAGAACTTCATATAAAGGTCTACCATTAACTTTTGTAGCAGATAGAACAGGCACCATAGTATCTCCATGACAAGCTAATACAATGGTTTCAATACTCTTACGTTCTACATTTAACTGCTCCGCCAAGATATTTATCAACCTTGAGCTATCCAGTGTACCTGCCATACCAAGAACTTTGTTCTTACTAAAACCTGTGATTTTTATCATATGATAGGTCATCACATCCAATGGGTTTGTGACAACTACAACTATAGCTTTTGGGCAATTAATTCTTATAGCTTGCGCAACTGCACCAATTATTGCAGCATTTTTGCCAATTAGATCATCTCTAGACATGCCAGGTTTTCTTGCAAGGCCAGCAGTCATTACAACTACATCTGAATCCTTTATTTTTGAGATATCTGTTGTGCCTTCTATATTTTTCTCGTGTCCTAGAATAGGTGCAGCATCCGATATATCAACAGCCTTTCCCTTTGCCAGCCCATCTAAAATATCAACAAGAACTACATCTGCCATATTTGATTCTACTATTCTCATAGCTAGTGTTGCACCGACATTGCCAGCGCCAATAACGCTTATTTTCATTTTATCTCCTTTATAGCACATTAAAGTAAAAAGGCAAAAGTAAAAAGTTAAAAATCTGGTTATCATTGTGGAATCTTTTATTTATTCTATCCAGAACGATCTACCCTTTTACCTTTTTCCTTTTACCTTTTTCCTTTTTTAAAAAAGTTCTATTATCTCATCTTAGCTATTATCGCTTCACCCATCTCTTTTGTTCCTACTGCAGTAGGGTCATTTCTATCAGCTTTAAAATCATATGTAACACTTTTACCTTCTGCAATAACAGAAGCAACCGCTTTTTCGAGTTTATCTGCAGCCTGTTTTTCCCCGATATGTCTTAGCATAAGTACTGCTGAAAGAATCAATGCACATGGATTGACCTTGTTAAGCCCGGTATATTTCGGCGCACTGCCATGTGTCGGCTCAAAAAGCGCACAATCTTTTCCAATATTAGCTCCTGGGGCAACGCCTAGTCCTCCAACTAATCCTGCACACAGATCTGAAAGGATATCTCCATATAGATTAGGCAGCACCATCACATCCATTGTTTCTGGTCTTTGAACAAGCTGCATACAACAATTATCAACAATTAGGTCCCAAAATTCAATTTTTCCCTCATATTCTTTTGCAACTTCTCTTGCAACGTGTAAGAAAAGCCCATCAGTATATTTCATTATGTTAGCTTTGTGTACAGCTGTGACTCTTTTTCTGTTATTTGCAACTGCATATTCAAAAGCTGCTCTGACAATTCTTTCAGTTCCTTGAACAGATATCGGTTTTATGCTGATACCACTATCTCTTTTTATTGAAGAACCGGACAATTTATCTATGTTATCTATCAATGACAAGGTTTCCTTTTTCCCTTGTTCAAATTCAATACCTGCATAAAGATCTTCTGTATTCTCTCTGAAAATAACAATATCAACATCAGTATATCTGCTTCTAACTCCCTTATAACTTTTGCAAGGCCTGACACAGGCATAAAGATCCAATATCTTTCTTAATGCCACATTAACACTCCTAAAACCAGTACCAACAGGCGTTACTATAGGACCTTTTATTGCTATCTTATTTTTTTTTATCGATGCAATTACACTATCAGGCAAAGGTGTCCCGCATTTTTCAATTTGTGACATGCCGGCATCCTGCTTATCCCAATTGATCTTTACCCCTGTTGCGTTAACACAAGCAACCATAGCATCACTTATCTCTGGACCTATTCCATCTCCTGGAATTAAAGTAATATTATAACTCAATTCTAAACCCTCCATTTTTCTTTATGTGTTCAATAACCCCATTATCTTGAATGATCTTTTTAACAATCAAAGGTAATGGTTTTATACTGATGTTTATCCCTTTACTTACATTTTTTATTATATGTTGCTCCGGAAGAAATTCTAATTTGTCACCATCATCAATATAATTAGTATTACATTCCAATAATAAAAGCCCTACATTAAAAGCATTTCTATAAAAAATACGTGCAAAACTCTTAGCAACAACTGCACGCAGCCCTAGTTGCTTTAATGCAATAGGGGCATATTCTTTTGCTGATCCGCATCCAAAATTATCCCCTGCAATAAGGAAATCTTCTTTTTTTACTTTTGTGTAAAAATCCGGCTCAATGTCATGAAAAACATATTTCTCATATTCTTTAGGTTTATCACACATAAGCCTATACATATCAGGAATAATGTTATCTGTATTGATATTATCTTTGATTTTTAATCTATGTGCATAATGGTCCATGTTCAAAAGCCTTTCATTAAGAAAGTTTACGTTTATATTTTCGTGGATCAGCAATTTTACCTTCAATACAAGATGCTGCAACAGTTGCAGGCGATGCTAAATATATATTTGCATTAGGATTTCCCATTCTTCCTTTAAAATTCCTGTTTGATGTTGAAATTACATTTTCTCCATCTGCAGGAACACCATTATGTGTCCCAACTGACGGACCTATTCCAGGAGCAACGATTATAGCTCCAGCTTCAACAAATATTTCAACCAATCCTCTTTTCATAGCTTCAGCAAAAACACCTCTGGAAACCGGTGCAATGATAAGTTTTACTTTCGGATGAACTGTTTTTCCTTTCAAAATAGCTGCTGCGATCGAAAGATCCTCTAATCTTCCGTTAGTACAAGTACCTATAAATCCTTGTGCAATGTTAACATCTGTTATATCTTCAACAGGAACAACATTATCTACAGAATGAGGTTTTGCAACTAAAGGACATAATGCAGTTACATCATACTCCTTTTTATTGCAGTAAGATGCATTATCATCTGCAAAAACTGCATTTGGTACTTTATTATCATGTTTCTTGAACCATTTTTCGACTTTTTGGTCCATTTCCATAATTGAACATTTAGCACCCATCTCAACAGACATACTTGTAATTGTCAATCTACCTTCAACACTAAGTTTATTAATAGTATCACCATAAAATTCAATAGCCTTATAATTAGCGCCTTTAGGTCCAATATCTTTAATTATATGGAGAATAATGTCTTTTGAATATACTCCAACAGGCAATTTCCCGTTTACAGTGATGCTAATTGTTTCTGGAACACGCAGCCAATTTTTTCCGCTCGCAAGTGTTATAGCAAGATCCGTTGAACCTATACCGCAAGCAAGTATATTTAAAGCCCCATATGTGCATGTATGTGAATCAGCGCCTAAAACAAGATCCCCAGCAGTTATAAAACCTCTCTCTGCAATGAGCTGATTGGCAACTCCTTCACCAACATCGAATATCTTTATCCCTTTGTCCTTAGCAAATTCCCTTATTTTTTTGTGCATATCTGAAACAGCAATGTTTGGACTTGGACTATAATGATCAAAAACAATGGCAATTTTATTTTTATCAAAGACCTCACTTTGCCCTAGTTGATAAAAACTCTCGATTGTCAATGGAGTTGATGAATCCTGAGCAAAACAAAAATCAACATTGCAAATACCCACTTCTCCTACTCGAAGATCACGTCCTGAATGATTTGATAATATTTTTTCTACAATTGTTCTAGCCATGTTTTTAACCTATCCAATCCTTTTGTTATATTTTCGCTGCTCGTAGCAAAACTTAAACGTATATGTTTGTCTGAACCAAAAGCTTCTCCTGGTATAACAACAACCTTTTTATCGTCTAAAAGTTTTCTTGCAAGATCTGCAGCTTTCATTTTTGTTTTTGAAATATCACAATACATATAAAAAGCACCCTTTGGATTAAAGTATGTTATCTTGTCTATTTTATCCAGTAACGATGACATAAGAGTTCGTCTTTTTGAAAATTCTTCAGTCATTTTATTAATAGTTCTTTCATCCATTTTTAAGGCCTCTAATGCTGCTTTCTGACTAATGGAAGATGGATTTGATGTTGAATGTTCCTGTAAAAGAGATACTCCCTTAACAATATCTTTACTAGCGGCTAAATAACCTATTCTCCACCCTGTCATAGAATATGCTTTTGAAACCCCATTTACTGTTATGGTCTGAGCTTTTATGTCTTCTCCGAAAGATGCTATTGAAATATGCTTTTCTCCGTCATAAGTAAGTTTTTCATATATTTCATCACTTATTACATAAATATTATTTTTAACAACAATATCGGCAATTTCCTTCAACTCTTTTTCTGAATAAATAACTCCTGCAGGATTAGACGGGCTATTAAGAATAAGGGCTTTTGTCTTTTTTGTAATAGCTTTTTCTATCTGTTTAGGTATTACTCTAAATCCGTTTTTCTCAGACGTCTTAATTACTTTAACTTTTGCATCAGCAAGCTTGATCATCTCTGGATAACTAACCCAATAAGGTGCTATAATAATAACTTCGTCTTTAGGATTACATATCGCCTGCAATACACCATAAAGGCTATGTTTCGCCCCACAGCTTACAACGATCTGAGATGGTTCATATTTCAATCCATTATCCTTTAAAAGTTTTTCTACAATAGCTTCTTTCAATTCAACTGTTCCGGTAGCAGGGGTATATTTAGTAAACCCTGTATCAATAGCATTTTTAGCAGCTGTTTTAATAGCTAAAGGAGTATCAAAATCAGGTTCTCCTGCACCAAAACTAATAACATCGATTCCCTGTGATTTCATAGCTTTTGCCTGAGCTGTAAGACTAAGAGTTGGTGAAGGATTAATTTTTGAAAGTTTCCTCGATAAAGACAACATTTTTTCTCTCCTTATATTTGGTTTGATAAAAAATAATAAGGATTAATATTACCATATTTTTTTTAAGATTTCAAGAGGTAATTTACGAGAGGTTTTCTGAGGTGTTGTATACTAAAGTGTGGGCTTTTGAAGAAGCTCTTTGAAATAAGATAAAAAAAGTGGTACGGTTAACTCCAAATTAATCACAAAAAGGAGGACCGTACCATGAAAGAATTAACTTTCACAGG
>JAQVOV010000068.1 GCA_028702395.1 Candidatus Omnitrophota bacterium | reverse complement strand
CTCAACATCAACAAAGCCTTGTCTATCAAAAAAATCCCTCATTAACTTTATGACTTTACTTCTTAACCTAAGGTTTTTTTGCATAACTTTTCGCCTAATATCCAGATATCGATATTTCAATCTTACATCTTCATTTATCTTAGATATATCATCTATCTCAAACGGAGGAGTCTCTGCCGTATTTAGAACTATACACTCTTTTACCAATATCTCAATTTTCCCAGTAAATAGTTTTGGATTTTCTGTAACTCCAGGCCGTAACCGAACGATCCCCTTTATTTGTAGAACATATTCATTTCTAATAGTTTCAGCTATTTTGTGTGCTTGTGCGTTCTCTTTAGGATCAAAAACTATCTGAGTTATTCCATATGCATCTCTAAGATCAACAAAAATAACATCTCCATGATCTCTTCTTGAATTCACCCAACCTGAAATAGTAACTTGTTCATTTACGTTCTTTTCATTAATTTGCCCACATGTATGCGTTCGTAACATTGTCTTCCTTTCATTGTACTAAATAGCTATTCGCAAAGCGCAAAGCGCGAATCGAAAAACTTATTTAGAACTTTCATCTACGATATGCTATTTGCGATATGCACTTTGCTATTTCCTTTTTACCTGCCTGCCGGCAGGCTGGTACGCCCCTACGAAAAACTCATTTAGGACCTTCCACCCTTTTATCTTTATTCTTTTATCTTTTGTCTTAAAACTCTGTGATCCTCTGTTTGATATCATCCAATATAATATCAACAGGGACTTCTATTTGCTGTTTTGAGTTCATGTCCCTAACTAGAATTATTCCTTTTTCAATTTCATTTTCACCAATTATAAGTACGAGATCCACGTTCTGTTTATCTGCATTCCTTAATTGTGTTTTCAATGAACCATCCCTAAGATCACATAAAACTGGAATATTAAAGGCATCCCTGATATCCTCGGCAAGTTGGAAAGCTTGAGCCTTTGCTTTGTCACCTAACGATATTAAAGATATCTTCTTTTTATTTTTTTTATGCATATCTTTTACTACTGCTAATAACATTCTCTCCATCCCTATTGCATATCCTACAGCTCCAACATCCGGTCCCCCAAGATCTTTTACAAGATTATTATATCTTCCACCGGCCCCTATAGCATCTTGAGATCCAAGCCCCTTATGAGAAACTTCAAAAACAGTTTTTGTGTAATAATCCAAACCCCTGACAAGTTTTTTATTTATTCTGAATTTAACTTCCATTTTATTCAGCAATTTCTGCATAGTTTCAAAATGACTAACACACTCCTGGCAATAACAGCTTGAAACATCAGGCGCATTCTCTACTATCTCTTTACATTTATCATTCTTACAATCCAAGACTCTCAAAACATTTTTATCTATCCTTCTGCTGCAATCTTCACATAAACCATTTTCTTTACCCTTGAGATAGCTTTTCAGCTTTTGCGAAAACATTTCCTTATCTTTTTTACAACCAAGGCTATTTATTTGCATATCAAAATCCTGTATTCCAACCTCCTTTAAAAGCTTATTCATCTGAATTATAATTTCAGCATCAGCATAAGGTGAGTCCGGTCCGATCAGCTCTGAACCTATCTGATGAAATTGACGTGATCTGCCTTTTTGAGGTCTTTCACTTCTAAACATAGGCCCAATGTAAAACAATCGCATATCTAAAGAAATTTGTGACAAAGAATTTTGTATATAACTCCTAACAATAGGCGCTGTACCCTCTGGCCGCAAAGTAAGAGATCTTCCTTTCCTATCTTGAAAAGTATACATTTCTTTTGAAACAATATCAGTTCCCTCTCCTATGCCCCTACTAAATACTTCTGTCTTTTCCAGGATAGGTGTTCGTATTTCATTATATCCATATGAGCTAAAAATTTCCCTGGCCTTACTTTCAATCTCCTGCCAAGTGCTACTATGCTGGGGAAGGATATCATCCATTCCTCTTACTGATGTGTATTTCATCTTGCTTCCTTTATAAAATAGTTATCTGTTATGTGTTATCAGTGTGTGTAGTTGATGTTTCTGAATAAAAGAGAATTCAAACACAGACAGATAACAGATTACACAGACTATTCACTATTTTCTATTCTCTGAATTACCCGCTTTAGCAACTTTCTCTTTCATCTCAAGTCCTGCTTTAAAAACAACTGCTTTCTTTTGAGGGATATTCACTTCTTGTCCTGTTTTTGGGTTCCTTCCTAATTTTGGTTTTCTCTGTTTTACCTTAAATATACCAAAATTCCTTAACTCAACTTTATCCCCTTTGATAAGTGACTCTGCAATTATATCCAATGTCCTTTGCACAATAGCAGAAATATGTATTTGCTTAACATTTACCATTTCATCAGATATTTTTATGACAATATCTCTCTTTGTCATTATTTCCCCCCTCTATTGAATATTTTTTTTAAGTTATAAAAAAAACCGTTTATATTATCTAATCTTGTTTTCTTTTTCTTAGCCCTAGCTAATATCCCATATATAAAAATAAATGAATTTTCCCAGGCATCTGCTATTTTTTCCTTTTTAAAATCTGAAACAGTAAAAATATCCTCTAGTGAAAAGATCTCATAAAAACAATACCCTTTTGTGAATTTCTCTTTTGTTGAAAAACGTAAAACATCCATCCATGCTTCAAACTTAAGATTTACCATATCCTTTGTTGAAAAGAACACATCAGCATTTACCTTGGATTTCTCCTTTTCACCAAGAGCCTGTTTATAAAGGTCCTGTAATTTTATCCAATATTCTATGAACTCTTCAGTTGCTTTTATCTTTACTTGTAATGTTTTATCTATCATATATCTCTTTTTATAAGTTGTTATATTACCACCAGTTATGTAAATAGTCAAGTGATTCGTGACGCGAGCTACGAGCTGCGCGTCACGCGCCTCGTGTTTTCATGTAAATACTAAAAAGTGAAGCTCGCAGCGCGTAGCTCGTGGCGCGTAGCTCGGTTACAATCTCACCACAAAATTAACACTTCCATCACCTAATAATCCATCAATATCATCAATAAGCGCTTCATTCGCAGAAACAAAATATTCACTTCCCAAAGCTACTCTTGTTCTTTTGCCGGATGGTTCGACAAAATTAATAAAAGTTGGGACATTACCTTTATGTTTATCCAAAAGTTTTTTAAAACTATCAAGCAAATAATCATCCAAACCAGTTGTAGAAATATTGACCAAAATAGCCTTTGTAAATTTTTCCTTAACATCTTCAGGCACAATAATATCATTTGCTATGATCTTTGGGGTTTCTTCTTTTAAATTTGCAGTTCCTTTTATAAAAACTATTGCATCATTAGAGACTAAAGATGCAACTTTTTCATAGGTCCTTGGAAAAACAAGTACATCACATGTCCCTGAAAGATCTTCAAATGTTACTATAGCCATTTTCTCTCCCTTGCTCTTTGTAACAGTTGTACGAACCTTGTTCATTATTCCCCCAACAAGGATCTCTTCTCCATCTCTTAATGATGAGAGCTTATCTAGCGAGGAAGTTGAATATGTACGTATGACTTTTTCATATCTGGAAAGAGGATGACTTGTTATATAAAAACCCAACAATTCCTTTTCATAAGTAAGGAGCTGTGATTCCTGCCATTCAGGTATATCAGGTACTTCCTGGAATGTATTCTTGAAATTCTCTTCAGCATCAAAAGCTCCAAAAAAAGACATTTGTCCGCTATTTCTATCCTTTTGTATACTGCCTGCAACATCTAAAGCATTATCTAAAATAGCTATGAGTTGTGATCTATAAAGACCTGTAGCACCGAAAGCTCCACATTTTATCAAGGATTCTATAACCTTTCTATTAACTGTTCTTGTATCAACATGTTCAGTAAAGGCATATAACGATTTAAACTCTTTGACCTTTTCTCTTGCATTAATAATTGAATCAACAGCAGTTTGTCCAACATTTTTTACAGCACCTAACCCAAAACGTATATTATTGTTCACTAGTGTGAAATTTGCAAAACTTTCGTTTATATCTGGTGGTAATATCTTGATTTTCATCCTCAAGGCTTCTGTTATATATACAGTGACCTTATCTGTACTGTCTTCGCAGATAAGTAATGCTGTCATGAACTCTGAAGGGAAATTTGCCTTAAGATAAGCTGTTCTATAACTTATCATTGCATAAGCTGCAGAATGGCTTTTGTTAAAACCATATTCTGCGAACATCTCTATCATATCATAGATCTTGCCTGAGAGTTTGGGATCAATGTTATTTTTTTGCGCACCTTCAACAAAATCATTTCTGGCTTTTGACATTATCTCAACTATCTTTTTTCCCATAGCTCGTCTTAAATTATCTGCTTGTGCTAAAGTGAATCCTGCCAACACAGATGCAATGCGCATTACCTGCTCCTGATAAACTATTACCCCATACGTATCCTTAAGTATCGGCTCAAGTAATGGGTGGTCATAAACAACTTTAACTTCTCCATGTTTTCTTTTGACAAAATCATCCAGCATTCCGGAATTTATAGGACCAGGTCTATACAATGCTATCAAGCTTATTATCTCTTCGAATTTTTCAGGCTGCACTTTTTTCAGCAGATCTTTCATTCCCGAACTTTCAAGCTGAAAAACCCCTGTTGATTGTGCATTACAAAGCAATTGAAAGGTCTTATGGTCATCTAAAGGGATCTTATCAATATCAACATCAATATTCTTTATTTTTTTAATTATCTTGATGGTCTGATCAATAACAGTAAGTGTTTTTAATCCAAGAAAATCCATTTTCAGGAGTTTAATGGTCTCTAATGATTTCATCGCATAACCTGTTGATATCATGCTTTCCCCAGTTGGTTTAAATAAGGGGACATAAAGATCTAAAGGCTTATCTGTAATAACAATTCCTGCTGCATGTGTCCCAGCATGTCTATTCAATCCTTCAAGTTTTCTGGCTATATTTATGAGCTGTTTTATATTTGCATCTGTCCTATAAAGATCTTTTAGTTCGGGAACGGTTGCTAATGCCCTATCCAAAGTTATTTTTATCTCTTGAGGAATTAGTTTAGCTATTTTATCAACATCGGAATAAGGCAAACCAAGAACTCTCCCAACATCTCTGACAACGGCTCTGGCCTGTAATGTGCCGAAAGTAATGATCTGTGCAACATTATCTTTTGAATACCTTTGGACAACATAATCTATGACCTCTTGCCTTCTTGTGTAACAAAAATCAATATCAATATCAGGCATTGAAACTCTTTCTGGATTAAGAAATCTCTCAAAAAGAAGATCATATTTCAATGGATCAAGATCAGTTATACCAAGAGCATAACTCACAACACTACCTGCTGCTGATCCTCTTCCAGGTCCTACAGGTATATTTTTTGATCTTGCATACTGTACAAAATCCCACACGATCAAAAAATAGCTAGGATATCCGCTGTCTTCTATTGTTTTAAGTTCATGTTCTACTCGTTGACGTAGTTGGTCGTTGACTTGGCCATATCTTTGTATAAGCCCTTTTTCAACTAACTCTCTTAAATAACTTTTAATAGTATGCCCTTGAGGCAAAGGAATAGACGGCATATGGGCAGCAGAAAAATCCAATTCCAAATTACACTTTTCAGTTATTTCAATTGTATTCTTAATAGCATCTGGAGCGCTTTTGCTGAAAGCAGCCTTCATTTGATCGGGTGATTTAAAATAAAATTCATTGGTCGCCATTTTCATTCTGTTAGGATCATCTAAAGTTGTCTGTGTCTGGACACATAAAAGGGCTTCATGTGCTTTTGAATCTTCCTGCAAAATATAATGAACGTCATTTGTTGCTACTAAAGGAATATCCAGATCTCTTGCAAGTTTTATAAGTTCTTTATTAGCCTGAGTTTGTTCTTCTATACCATTATCCTGTATTTCAATGTAAAAATTCCCTTTTCCGAAAATACGATTATATTCATCTGCTGTTCTTCTAGCTTTTTCAATATCTCCTGAAAGAATTAAATGTGCGATCTCTCCTTTTAAGCAGGCACTTGTTGCAATAAGTCCATCATTGAACTTTGCCAGAATTTCTTTATCAACTCTAGGTCTATAATAGAATCCCTCTAAATAACCGATAGAGACAATTTTCATAAGATTCTTGTAGCCCTGCTCATCTTTTACAAGCAAAACCAAGTGGTAAGCTGCATCTTTAATTCCTCTTGCAGATTTTTCAAATCTTGAATCAGGAGCAACATACACTTCAGCCCCAATAATAGGTTTGATGCCTTTCTTAAGCGCTTTTGTGTAAAAATCAATTGCGCCAAACATATTACCATGATCTGTCATTGCAACAGCCGGCATTTTATAGGCAATAGCCTGATCTATGAGTTCTGATACTTTGCAAGCACCATCAAGAAGACTATACTGTGTATGGACATGTAAATGTACGAAATCGGAGTGTTTCATTTCTTACCTCAATAAACCTATGAAAAAGTAGGGGCAATTCATGAATTGCCCCTACAATAAAAAATTCACGATTTTTTAGTTTTATTTACGCATACCAACTTTTTGAGCAGTTTGATAGACTTTTCCTTCAGTTTGAATAGAAGGAGCTATTATAATTTCTGTCTTTTGCATTTCTTTTATGTTTTTTGCACCAAGATTTCCCATGCTTGTCATTATTGCACCAACAAGATTCTGTGTTCCATCATCGGTTTTTGCAGGCCCTAACATGATCTCTTTTAATGTACCACTTGTTCCAACTCTGATCCTAGTTCCTCTTGGAAGATTTGGATGAGGTGTAGCCATTCCCCAGTGAAAACCTTTTCCAGGAGCTTCTTTCGCTCTTGCAAAAGCATTGCCAAGCATAACAGCATCTGCCCCGCTTGCAATTGCTTTACAAACATCTCCGCCAGTTGCCATACCCCCATCTGTAATAATTGAAACATATTTTTTTGTTTTCTTATAAAAAGCATCTCTTGCTGCAGCACAATCAACTGTTGCAGTGACTTGCGGAACACCTATTCCCAAAACTCCCCTTGTTGTACATGCTGTTCCAGGACCTATCCCGACTAATAAGGCTGCTGCGCCAGCTTGCATGAACTGTAATGCAACATCATACGTAACACAATTCCCTATCACTACAGGTATTTTCATTGCTTTAAAAAATTTAGAGAAATCCAAAACTTCGTATTCATTGGATAAATGTTTTATAGAGGTAACTGTAGATTGCACAACAAATATATCACATCCTGCATCCTGAGCTATTTTCCCATACTCTTTTGCTTTTTGAGGTATTGCACTTACACAAACAGGAACTCCTGCCTTTTTTATTTCTTTAACTCTTTGTGCGATAAGTTTATTTTTAATTGGTTCTTTATATATCTTTTGTAAAAGTTTTGTTGCTGTCTTAGGGTTTGATCTTGCTAGCTGATCAATTACAACTGCAGGATTTTCATATCTTGTTTGGATACCTTCAAGATTAAGTACTGCTAATCCTCCTATCTTGCCAAGTGCAATTGCAAATTTAACATCAACAACGCCATCCATTGCTGAGGCTATAATAGGAATATTGAATTTCACTTTTCCAATACTAAATGAAGGGTCTGTTTCTGCAGGGTTAATGGTCTTATCTCCAGGAACAAGCGCTATTTCATCAAAACCATAACATCTTCTAGCTTTTCTGCCTACACCAATAAAGAACTGTCCCATATTTTTCTCCTTGATTATTAGAAACCAGCGACCAGAGTCCAGAGACCAGAAAGAATAAAAATGACATTCTGTGGTCTGTTTCTGCAGCCTAGCTTCCTATGTAATTAAATGTATATGAATATTGTTGTATATATTACTATATATACGACAAAAGTCAATAGATTTTCGTATATTGTATTTCGTCAATAGTTAGACGTTGTGCGTTGTGCGTAATTCGTCTTTCGTATGTTGTAAATCGTTAACCGTGAACCGTGGTCCGTAAACCATTAAACGTAATAAGGCATTTGAACTCTAGATCCTGGTATTTCCCTGCTGGCAAAATGGGATGACAGTTTAGGCGTCACGCGTTGCGAGTCA
>JAQVOV010000006.1 GCA_028702395.1 Candidatus Omnitrophota bacterium | reverse complement strand
AGAATATTTAAAGATATAGTTTAATTTTATGCCGGGATAGCTCACGCTGGTAGAGCAACTGACTTGTAATCAGTAGGTCGAAGGTTCGATTCCTTTTCCCGGCTCCATATTAGTTACTAGTGTGTGTTATTAGTGTGAGTGTCGGATTGTTTTGAATACTGTTTTAAAGAAAAGCGTTATTTTAAACTTTCTTTCACACACACTAATTACTCACACTAATAACAGTTTCGGGGAGATACCAAAGTAGCCAAATGGATCAGACTGTAAATCTGACGGCGCAAGCCTTCGTAGGTGCAAATCCTGCTCTCCCCACCAGCCTTCGCAAAGTTATTTCGCCCGCCTTTGGCGGGCTACATATTTTGCTTCGTCTGGCTTCGCCATAATCGTAGCGAAGGCTGCCCACCGTAGCTGAATGCGAAACGAAGTGAAGCAACTCAGCGGAGGAGGGCAAAAGAATAAAATCATTTTGCGAGAGTAGCACAGTGGTAGTGCAGGAGCCTTCCAAGCTTCATATGAGGGTTCGATTCCCTTCTCTCGCTCCAAAATTAAACGGGTAGCATTAGAATGCTACCCGTTTAATTTTGGAGGAGCCGTTTGCTTTCTGGGGAATATTCGAGCAAGCAAACGGCTCTTTTAATTTGCATTCCGTTTTTCCATGAAAATAAATTCTCCTGAAAAAACGGAATGCAAATTAAAACGAGAGAAGGGGAACCAATGCTCACTACGTTCGCATTGTTTTCCCTTCCAGTTTTTAGTTTTCTAAAAGTAAACTTTTGTAAAGAAAAAAACTCCTCATAATCAGCGAGATCGGGGCCCAAATGCTCACTGCGTTGGCATTTGTGTCTTTTCAAGTAGGAAGCTAAGAACTGCCAGACAAAGTTTAAAAATTTCATTCCTTTTTTTGATTTTTTATGGTATATTTTATTATATTCACAAGAGTTGTCAGAAACCTTTATTAGTGTTTATCCTTAACTTGAGTACTAAGTGAAAATATCTGTGTTAATCCTTGTTCTTAAAATAAAAGAAAAAAATGAAAAAATATATACAACCAAAAATAAAAGCTATTAAGTTGGATTCAGATCAGGCGATTTTACAAGTTTGTAAAGTTGGAGGTGATTACTTTGGAGTAGGAACAAACGGAACAAATAAGTGCCAGAAGGCGGATGATCCTACCTTGGGCTCTAGTACTTGTCTAGTTGCTGTAAAAGGAGTAAATCCACAGGTAAACACTCTTAATGTTACTAGTTTAGACCAAATGCCTTCATGATCTTTTTTCGATCCTTTCATTGACCAGTAGGACTAATAGACCAAAAGATCAGTAGCCCAAACTTTTTTGCCTCTTGTACGTGTTTTTGACTTTATTATAAAATTGGCCACTTTTTATCTTTATGAAAGTCACTATTAACAAAACTTGTTCAGGACGATCCATTAAGCAAGTTGTGTGTAGCTCGCAGGTCTAAGCTTTATCCAGGACGTTCCACAACGACATACTATATACGAAAACATTTTTACCTTTTTACTTAAAAGCCCTATTAATTGTCCTAATTACCAAGTTCTATTAACTCATTCCAGAACCATCCGTCCTTTTTCCTTTTTCCTTAATATGCTATAATCTTCCCATCATGACAACAAACTTTACACGTAGATTAACTTTATTTGATGTATTCTGCATAGCAAGCGGTGCTATGATCAGTTCAGGCATTTTTATTTTACCAGGACTAGCATTTGCAAAATGCGGGCCATCTTTTTTCCTGTCATATATTTTAGGTGTCTTTTTTGCTGTTCCTGCTATGCTTAGCAATGCAGAACTTACTACTGCTATGCCTAAAGCAGGCGGGGATTATTTTTTTATGTCACGCTCTATGGGTTATGGTGTAGGCGCCATAGGGGGTGTTTGTTCCTGGTTATCTTTAAGTTTAAAAAGTGCTTTTGCTCTTATTGGTATGGGGGCATATTTTTCAATACTTTTTCATGTGCCAATAAAAGTTGTTGCTGTGATAATTTGTATTCTCTTTATTCTACTCAATATAAAAGGTGTTAAAGAAACAACAAGGTTGCAAAGATATCTTGTTACCGGACTTTTTATTCTTTTGTTTTTTTACGTTATTGTAGGATTTCCTAAGATAGATATTCATAGATATGTTCCTTTTGTGCCGTATGGAAAAAAAGCTATTTTTGTTACAGTAGGTTTTATTTTTGTTTCATATGGGGGACTTACTAAAATTGCCAGCGTTGGTGAAGAGGTCAAAAATCCAGGCAGAAATATCCCTCTTGGAATGATGCTTTCTCTTTTTATTGTTGGGACATTTTATGCTTTTATTTCTTTTATCACGGTTGGGCTTTTACCTGCAGAAGTTCTTTCATCAACACAAGTTCCGCTTTCATTAGGTGCTGAGCAATTTTTGGGAAGCACTGGTATTATAATAATGGCAGTTGCAGCAATACTTGCTTTTGTCTCAACTGCAAATGCAGGAATGCTTTCAGCTTCTAGATATCCTTTTGCAATGTCAAAGGATAAGATCTTGCCTTATCTGTTTTCTAAAGTTCATAAAAAATATGGCACTCCTTATATTTCTATTATCTTTACCGGGCTGATAATGCTTATATCTGTTATTTTTCTTGAATTAGAAATTTTGGTTAAAGTTGCATCAACATTTCTTATATTAATATTTATGTTCTCAAACATTGCTGTTGTTATTATGAGAGAAAGTAGAATATTTAATTACAGGCCTAAATTCAGATCTCCATTATATCCGTGGATGCAGTTGACAGGTGTTATAACAGGAGCATTTTTGTTATTCGAAATGGGTAGAAATGGGTGAGTATGGGGTCAGGTCTTGAATTTGTCACTTTTTTCGAAAGTGACAAATTCAAGACCTGACCCCATTAACTATAATTACCTGAACAATGATTGTCTTCGTCCTTCACTACTTTTATTGCTTTAACTTCGACTTCTTTCTTAACTCTTTCTTTTACAAACTTTATTTCTTTTCTTATTTCTTTTATCCTTAAATACTCTTCTTCTTTTAACCGTAACAATTTCTTTATCTTAAAATCCCTCCACACTAACAGGGGGGTACGATGTCCCTTCCTTTTCCCAGTAAAAGATTTCTTTTGTCTTGCGATTTCATGAGAATCCCAGTATAATAAAACATTAAAGGTATCACAATGAAGAAATATATACAACCAAAAATAAAAGCTATTTCACTTATCCCTGAGCAAGCGATCTTAGAAGTTTGTAAACTTAGCGGATTGTATTTTGAGTTAGGAGTTAAATGTGTTTATGGAACTGGTGGCATATGGACATGTAGTGTTAGCGGTAGAGGAGCCATTGTTTCCTCTCATGGTACATCACAGGCTGATGATGCCATTCCTTCATAAAAAACATCTCGTTTCGGGAAGCTAAAAAAAGAGGGTATGAAATACCAGGAAAATAAAATGAAAAAATACACAAAACCAAAAATAATTTCAGTTGAACTTAATTCAGGTCAAGCTATACTAGCTGTTTGTCGTTTAGGAGGGGTATATTTAGGCAATACAACAAACAAGATCTATTGCGGGACAATGTCAACAACCCTTACGAATGCCCCATGTAATGTAACTCCAAAAGGAGGACCAGGGAGCGGATATATGGTCGATGATGTTCCTGATCATATGGATCAAGATAATGCCGTACCCAGCTAATTTTGATTATTTGATGCAGAGTATGAATTTAATTTTCTGCTAATTATGACGAATTTTTAAAACATTATTTCATTAAAATTCAATAAGTCCGGAAGGGATTAGATGATATTACAAGAAAATTAAATGGGGCTATTTTTAACGTTGTCAATGTAGCGATATCAGAAAAGCTTATATGTGTTTATATTAAACTTGAGAATTAAGTAAAACCATCTGTTTTGATGCTTTTACTTTTAATAAAAAATGATATGAAAAAATATGTACGTCCAAAAATAAAAGCTATTTGTCTTGATTATTCTCAGTTAATATTAGTAGTATGTGCAGTTTCCGGAATTTGGTTTCAAATGACTTTCGCTAATAATTGTTTGACTATAGGCGGGATAGTCAGCACAAGGCTTTCAGCTAATCCAGTATGTAGTTCATCTATACGCGGAATAGCAAATCCAACAACAACAAATGCTGCAGAAGATGCGTATTTACCGTCTTAAATAAAAACATTTGATTTGATGGCCTATATAAATAATTTGCTGATAGTAAAGAGTTAACAAAATACGACTTTCTTTTTCTATCCTTAAAAGATCAAGGCGGCGGATCTTCGTTCATACATAATGCTTGAAGAAAAGAATCGCTAAAAACTGTATTTTGTGCTATGTTAAAAAAAAATAAAAAAACATTTGACAAAAGAAAGGCTTGTGTTACAATCGTAACATTGTTGTGTCCTCAAAAATGGGGAGATAGCCATGCTTATATATAATGATCAGAAGAAGTTTCACCATAAATAATTATATATTTTTGAAAAACATTTTACAAAACCAGTATTTGCGTTTGCACAAATTTGAAAAAAGTTGGAGCAAAATAAGGTTTCCGCAATTTCGTTCCGTTAATCTACGTTCAAGGAACGAGTAGCTAGCCGCAATTTAAAAAACGCAAAAAATAGGTTGTTACAATAAATACTGAAAAGCCCTTGTGGCTCAGTTGGTAGAGCACATCCTTGGTAAGGATGAGGTCACCGGTTCGATCCCGGTCAAGGGCTCCACCTATAGAAGAAGTATTATAAAGATATAATAAAATATACGCAACGAGCTGCGAGCAACGAGCTGCTAGCTTAAAGCGAAGAGAGAAAGAAGGAGAATAAAACATGGCAAAGGAAAAATTCGAAAGAACGAAACCACATGTAAACGTAGGAACAATAGGACATATTGACCATGGTAAGACATCACTTACAACAGGTATATTAAGTGTACTTGCAAAAAAGGGACAAGCAACAGCAAAGAGTTATGCAGATATAGCAAAAGGCGGAACAGTAAGAGATGATTCAAAGGTTGTAACAATACAGGTATCCCATGTAGAGTATGAATCAGAAACAAGACATTATGCACATATAGATTGCCCAGGACATGCTGATTATATAAAGAACATGATAACAGGAGCAGCGCAGATGGATGGAGCAATACTAGTAGTATCAGCAGCAGATGGTCCAATGCCGCAGACAAGAGAACATATACTATTAGCAAGACAGGTAAACGTGCCAGCAGTAGTAGTATTTTTGAATAAGGTTGATCTAGTAGATGATGCAGAGTTGTTGGAGCTGGTAGAGTTAGAGATCAGAGAATTATTGACAAAGTATGAATTCCCAGGAGATACAACACCGATAATAAGAGGAAGTGCATTAAAGGCAATGGAATCTCCAGATAGTCCTGAAGCACAGAAATATATTGGGGATCTATTGAAGGCATTAGATGAATTTGTGCCAATACCAGTAAGAGAAATAGATAAACCATTTTTAATGCCAGTAGAAGATGTATTTTCAATAACAGGAAGAGGTACAGTAGGTACAGGAAGAATAGAGAGAGGGATAGTAAAGGTAGGGGAAACAATAGAAGTAGTAGGGTTAAAGGACACAATGCAGACAGTAGTAACAGGAGTTGAAATGTTCAGAAAACTCTTGGATCAAGGGCAAGCAGGGGATAACGTAGGATTACTGTTAAGGGGAATAGAAAAGAAGGATCTACAAAGAGGACAAGTATTGGCAGCGCCAGGAAGCATAAAGCCGCATAAGAAATTTACAGGAAAAGTATATATACTAAGTAAAGAAGAAGGCGGAAGACATACCCCGTTTTTCAATGGATACAGACCACAATTTTATTTCAGAACAACAGATGTAACAGGCTCAGTAAAACTACCTGAGGGCGTAGAAATGGTAATGCCAGGGGATAACGTACAGGTAGAAGTAGAGCTTATAATGCCGATTGCAATGGAAAAAGAATTAAGATTTGCTATCAGAGAAGGCGGACATACAGTAGGAGCTGGAGTAGTAAGTCAGATAATAGAATAAAACGAGTCATGTGTAATGGGTCGTGAGTCATGAGTCGACAAAGGAAAACTAAATAAAGAATTCCATAGCAGGCACAAGACACACAGACACAGGACATAAGACGCATTAAGATAGGTAAAAAAATATGCAGGAAAATTTAGCGTTAAAATGTACAGAATGTAACAGGAAAACTTATACAACAAGTAAAAATCCTAAACAACATACAGCGAAGATGGAAATGTCTAAGCATTGTAAGTTTTGCAAGAAACATACTTTACATAAAGAAACTAAGATCAAGTAGTAGGAGCGTCGGTTAATTGGTAAACCAACGGTCTCCAAAACCGTGACTGCAGGTTCGATTCCTGCCGCTCCTGCCATAAAAATGGTAGGAACGTGGTTAAAATAAATAGAAAGAAAAGATGTCAAAAATATCACAGTTCTTAACAGAAGTTAAAACAGAATTAGGGAAAGTCAGCTGGTCTTCTAAGGATGATCTTGTTACATCGACTATTGTTGTGTTGGTTTCTGTTGCCTTTTTGGCAGCTTTTATAGGAGTTTCTGATTTTGTGATATCTAAAGTAATAAATATCGTTATAAGATAAGGATGTTAATATGGCTAAACATTGGTATGTTATACATACACAAACTGGATATGAACAAAGGATAAAACTAACTCTCGATAGAAAATTAGAAGAGAGTCCTGAGTTAAAGGAATTCATATCGCAAGTGATCATCCCAATTGAACAGATATCTGAAATAAAAAGCGGAAAAAAGAAGATAAGTGAAAGAAAATTTTTTCCTGGATACATTCTTGTTGAAATGGATCTTAATGATAAAACATGGTACTTTATTAAAAACACAAATGGGATCACAGGGTTTGTTGGGACAAAGACAAAGCCTATACCTTTGACAGATGAAGAAGTTAAGAATATTGTTTCGCAGCAGGAGACCACTAAGGAAAAGCCGATCCCTAAGGTTCTTTTTGCAAAAGATGAGCAGATAAGAGTAAAAGAAGGTCCGTTTACTAATTTTAACGGCGTGATAGATGATACAAACCTTGAAAAGGGTAAAGTTAAAGTAATTATTTCTATTTTTGGTCGTTCAACGCCTGTTGAATTAGAGACTTGGCAAATAGAAAAAGTATAAATTAGCAAATCGCTAATTGCAAATCGCAAATCGAAAAAAAGATAGGCGATAGGCGATAAGCGATAAGCAATAAGCGAGGGAGTTATGGCAAAAAAAATAAAAGCAATAATAAAATTATATTGTCCAGGTGGACAGGCAAATCCTGCGCCTCCGGTAGGTCCGGCTTTAGGTCAGCATGGTGTGAATATTATGCAGTTTTGTAAAGAATTCAATGAAAGAACAAAAGATAAACAGGGATTGATACTGCCGTCAGTCATTACTGCTTATGAAGACAGGTCTTTTACGTTTATTATCAAGACTCCTCCTTCAAGTGTTCTATTGAAAAAAGCTTGCGGTATTGCAAAAGCGAGTCAGACTCCTGGTAAAGACCTTATAGGAAAAGTCACAAAAGCACAAGTAGAAGAGATCGCAAAAACCAAATTAGAGGATCTTAATGCAGCGACATTAGAAGCAGCGATCAAAATGGTAGAAGGTACTGCCAGAAGCATGGGTATTGAAATTGTATAATAGTTACTGGTTAATGTTTGTAAAAAAAGAGAAAGTAATATGAAGATATCAAAAAAACAAAAAGAAATACAGAAAGCATATCAAAAGAACAAGGACTATTCCTTAATGGATGCAATAAATGTTCTTAAAAAAGCACCAAAAGCAAACTTTGATGAAAGTGTAGACCTT
This sequence comes from Candidatus Omnitrophota bacterium, assembly GCA_028702395.1. Taxonomy (GTDB): domain Bacteria; phylum Omnitrophota; class Gorgyraeia; order JABMRN01; family JABMRN01; genus JAQVOV01. The sequence goes on along the minus strand of JAQVOV010000006.1, from coordinate 23,160 downwards.
TGTATGTCTTTGAACATTGATTCCAAAAAGGTTACACAGCCTATAAGGGGAACGGTTGCTCTTATACATGGAACAGGTAAAAAGGTCAGTGTTTGTTGTATTTGTAAAGGTGAAGATGAAACAAAAGCAACAGAAGCTGGAGCTGATCATGTCGGCGCAGATAATCTTATAGCTAAGATAGCTGGTGGGTGGGTTGATTTTGATGTATGTGTGGCTACTCCTGAAATGATGAGAGAAATGGCAAAACTTGGAAAAGTCTTAGGACCTAAAGGTTTGATGCCTAATCCTAAATCAGGAACAGTTACAATGGATGTTGCAAAAGCTGTTCGAGAAATAAAAGCTGGTAAAATTGAGTATAAAATGGATAAATTGGCAGCGATCCATGTTGCTATAGGGAAATTATCTTTTGAAGCAAATAAGATATTTGAGAATGTTTCAGATTTCATAGGTGCTGTGATATCGGCTAATGCTCCAGTATCTAAACCTAATGCAATAAAATCGATATTTTTATCAAAGACAATGGGGCCTGGTATTAAATTAGATATAAATGAATTCAAGAAATCATAAGGGGTTAGATAAAATGGAAAGTACAGTAAAATATTCCAAAGCGTGTAAGGATCTGATGTTGAAGGATCTTGAAGAAAAATTCAAGACCAATCAAAGTTTCATTATTACGGAGTATGGGGCAACACAATCAAATGATATCAATTCTTTCAGGAGAAAAGTTGAAAAAGCGAATTTCTCTTATATGGTTGTAAAAAACAGGCTTTGTAAAAATGTTCTTCAAAAGCTTAACCATACTGATATGTTCGAGTATATCGGTTCAAAATGCGGGATAGCTTTTCTCGGTGATGATGTTGTTGAAAATACAAAAGTTGTTATTGATTTTTCAAAAGATAAGGAACCATTCAATATAAAAGTTGGTTGTATAGAAGGAAAGCTTGTAGGAATAGATAGATTAAAGGAAATAGCAGCACTTCCTTCGAAAAAGGTGCTGATATCTATGTTATTATCTACTTTGCAAGCACCTATTACTGGTTTTGTAAGTGTACTTGGAGGTGTTACACGAAAATTCGTGTATGCTATCCAATCAATAAAAGAAAAAAGAGAAAAAGAATAAACGGGTCATGTGACATGTGTCTTTGTGTCATGTGTTTTAAGTTATAAACTAAAAAGACACGTGACTCACGACTCACGACTCACGACACTAATAGGAGGAAACAAAAAATGTCTGAAGAACAAAAGAAAACTGTAGAATTAACTGGAAGCATGAAAACAGTTGTTGAAAGTGTAGAGAAAATGACTGTTCTCGAACTTTCAGACCTTGTAAAAGCACTTGAACAGAAGTTCGGCGTATCTGCACAGGCTCCTGTTGCAGCTGTTGCTATGCCTGGTGCTGGTGTTGCTGCTGCTCCTGCCGAGGAAAAGGATACTTTTGATGTAATTCTTGCTGAAGTTGGTGCAAATAAAATAGCTGTTATTAAAGAAATAAGAGCTTTGACTACTTTAGGATTGAAGGAAGCAAAAGATCTTGTTGAAGCCGCACCTAAACCGATAAAAGAAGGCGTTGCAAAAGCAGAAGCTGAAAAAATAAAAACACAGCTTGAAAAAACAGGTGCAAAAGTAGAATTAAAATAATTGTGTTATTGCGTCTTGTGTCATGTGTCATATGTCTGTTGAATACTTGAATTTTCAAGTATATTTTAGCAGTCATAAGACACACGACCGACGATACAACACTCTTTCCTTTTCTATCTATAACAAATAGCGGTTATTTATAAGAGTTGCTATGTACACAAAGGATGGAATATGATAAATAGAAAAAAATACGCCAAGATCAAGGAATGTTTTGAATTACCGCAACTTGTCGAAATTCAATTGAACTCCTATGACAATTTTTTGCAATATAATGTTGCTAAAACAAAAAGAAAAAATGAAGGGCTTGAAGCTCTGTTCAGAGAAACATTTCCTATTCAGACCAATGACGGACAATATAAGCTGGATTATGTGAATTATGTTTTAGGTAAGCCTAAATACTGCATATATGAATCCCAAAAACGAGATGTTAGTTATGCAGCTCCTTTAAGGGTCAAATTACGTTTAAAAACAGCTAAAGATGTAAAAGAACAGGAAGTTTATTTTGGTGATATTCCTTTAATGACCCCAACAGGGACATTCATTGTTAATGGTGATGAAAGAGTTGTTGTCAGTCAGCTTCATAGATCACCTGGTATTTCCTTTGAAGAAACAATCCATCCAAGCGGAAAAAAACTTTTTTCAGCGAGAATAATTCCCTATAGAGGAGTTTGGATAGAATTTATTTTTGATATTAATGATTCTATACAGGTTATTATTGATAGAAAACGAAAATTTGTTGCAACACAATTTTTGAGATTGTTCGGATTTTCAAAAGATGAAGATATTTTAAAAGCTTTCAGCGGAATTGAAACAGTAAGTCTTACTCAAAAATCCAAATTAGATGAGTATATTGGGATGTATCTGGCAGAAGATCTTGTTGAACAAAAAACAAGTTCTATCCTTGCCCAGATAAATGATAAAATAACGCATGAACTTGCAGACAGGATATGGGAAACAGGAATAAGGGAAATAAAAGTTCTGCAGAAAAGATCTCCGGAGATAATGAACACTTTGGAAAAAGATCATACTAAGACAAGAGAAGAGGCCATGCTTGATATTTATAGAAAACTCAGGCCGAGTGATCCTCCAACCCTTGAAAGTGCAGAATCACTTCTAGATAGGATGTTCTTTGATGAAAAGAGATATGATCTGGGTAGAGTAGGCCGTCATATGGCAAATAGAAAATTAGATATGAATGAACCACTAGAAAAAGCAGTTCTTGATAAAACAACAGTGATAAGGGTTTTGCAGGCACTTCTTGAATTAAAAGGTGGGATACGTTCCCTTGATGATATAGATCACCTTGGCAACAGGAGAGTCAGATGTGTAGGCGAACTTCTTGCTAATCAGATAAGAATAGGATTAGTAAGGATGGAAAGAACTATAAGAGATAGGATGAATATTTATGATCTTGAAAGTATAATGCCTCACAATCTTATTAATGCGAAACTTATTTCAAGTATTATAAAGGATTTTTTTGGAAGAAGTCAGCTTTCTCAGTTCATGGATCAAACAAATCCTTTAGCTGAACTTACGCATAAAAGGAGATTAAGTGCGTTAGGGCCAGGAGGGCTTAATAGAGAGAGAGCAGGTTTTGAGGTTAGAGACGTGCATTATTCTCATTATGGCCGTATGTGTCCTATTGAAACTCCGGAAGGTCCGAATATAGGACTTATATCGTCATTAAGTACTTATGCTAAAGTAAATGAATTTGGTTTTATTGAAACTCCATATAGGAAAGTTGAAGATGGTAAAGTCACAAATAAGATCGAATATCTTTCAGCAGACATTGAGGATAACTATATTATCGGACAGGCAAATGCCAAATTGGATGAAAAAGGAAATTTTATTGATCCAAAGATATTCTGCAGATATAAGAATGATTTTATTAAAGTCGATAAACACAATGTTCAGTATATGGATGTTTCGCCAATACAGCTTGTAAGTATAGCTGCGTCTTTAATACCATTTTTAGAACATGATGATGCTAACAGAGCACTTATGGGATCAAATATGCAGCGTCAAGCAGTTCCTTTATTGAATACAGATGCGCCTTTAGTAGGAACAGGGATGGAAGCAAAGGCAGCAAAAGATTCCGGAACGGTCATTGTTTCTGAAAGTGATGGCAAAGTCACATACGTTGATGGCAGAAAGATAGTCATAGGAGCTAAAACCTATATTTTACGAAAATTTCAAAGATCAAATGCCAATACTACGATAAATCAAAGACCGATCGTCAAGATAGGACAGAATATAAAAAAAGGAGATGTCATTGCTGATGGTGCAGCAACAGACCAAGGAGAATTGGCTTTGGGTAGAAATGTAAAAGTTGCGTTTATGCCATGGAGAGGATATAACTTTGAAGATGCAATACTAATAAATGAAAAACTTCTCAAAGAAGATGCTTATACGTCTTTACATATAGAAGAATTTGAGGTTGATGCAAGAGATACTAGATTAGGCAATGAAGAAATTACCAGAGATATACCTAATGTGAGCGAAGATTCGTTAAGAAACCTTGATGCTGAAGGAATAATATCTATAGGTGCAGAGGTTAAACCAGGGGATATTCTTGTCGGAAAAGTAACTCCAAAATCTGAAACTGAACTTTCTCCAGAAGAAAAACTCTTACGAGCTATTTTCGGAGAAAAAGCAGGTGATGTAAGAGATGCTTCATTAACAGTTCCTCCTGGAGTTTATGGAATAGCTGTTGATGTGCGTGTTTTTTCAAGAAAAGAGTCAAAAGCAAAAACTAAAGAAGAAAAGACAAAAGAGATAAAGGAAACAAAAAAGATAGAAGAAGAATTTGATTCTCAGATACAGAAGCTTCTAGAAGAAAAGAAAAAGAAGCTAGAAGGGTATCTTGTAGGTAAAAAACTAGAAACAAGTCTTTTGGATGCTTATACCGGTAAAACAATAATATCTCATGGAAAGACCATCAGAAAAGAGGATATTAAGACTTTGGATAAAGCAGAACTTGAGAATCTTAAGATAGTTGGCGAAGAAAATATCGAAAATGATATTAGAAAAGCAATTAAACTATTAGATGGTCAGATAGAAGAATTGATGTTCGAAAGGGACAGAGAGATAGATAAAATAAAACGAGGCGATGAGCTCCCAGCAGGTGTTCTTAAGAAAGTAAAGGTATACGTTGCTAGTAAGAAAAAACTTTCAGTTGGAGATAAAATGGCTGGGCGACATGGTAATAAAGGTGTTATTGCAAAGATCCTGCCAGAGGAAGATATGCCTTTTCTTGAGGATGGAACACCAGTAGATATGGTTTTGAATCCTTTAGGTGTACCGAGTCGTATGAACGTTGGACAGATCCTTGAGACACATCTTGGATGGGCAGCAAAGATACTTGGATTTAAAGTTGCAACTTCTGTTTTTGATGGAGCTTCTGAAAATGAAATAAAAGAAGAAATGAGAAAAGCAGGGCTACCTGAATCAGGAAAAGTTACAATTCATGATGGGCTTACAGGTAAAGCTTTTGATCAAAAAGTCACAGTAGGGCAGATATATATGCTTAAGCTTGCACACCTTGTTGATAATAAGATACATGCTAGATCAATAGGGCCTTATTCCTTAGTAACTCAACAGCCACTTGGCGGTAAAGCGCAATTTGGTGGGCAGAGGTTTGGAGAAATGGAAGTATGGGCTTTAGAAGCATATGGTGCTGCATATACATTGCAGGAACTTCTGACAGTAAAAAGTGATGATATTGTTGGAAGAACAAAAATATACGAGTCAATAGTAAAAGGTGATACAGATTCTCATCCTGGTACGCCTGAGTCATTTAATGTTTTGATCAAAGAATTACAAAGTCTTGCTATTGATATTAGAATGTTAAAAAAAGACAAAATATAATACGAGCCACGAGCTGTGAGCTACGAGCCACGAGCTTTTACGGAATTATTGAATTCCTAATTAGCTAAAAAGCACGAAGCACAAAGCGCGAAGCACGGAAAAGAGGAACAATATGATAGAAGAAGTAGGTAATAAATTTGATGCGATTTCGATCGGACTTGCTTCGAGCGAAATAATACGAGGTTGGTCTAAAGGCGAAGTAAAAAAACCGGAGACTATTAACTATCGTACGTTAAAACCTGAAAAAGATGGTCTTTTTTGTGAAAAGATATTTGGTCCGACAAAAGATTACGAATGTAATTGCGGAAAGTATAAAAGGATAAAACATAAAGGGATCGTTTGCGATAGATGCGGGGTTGAAGTTGCTCGTTCAAGTGTTAGAAGAGAACGCATGGGGCATATTGATTTAGCTGTACCTGTTTCGCATGTATGGTTCTTTAAAGCTGTTCCATCTAAGATAGGCAATCTTCTTCAGCTTAACACTCGAAATCTTGAAAAAGTAATTTATTATGAAGAGTATGTTGTAATTGACCCGGGTAAAACACCTTTGAAAAAGAATGATATTTTAAATGATGATGAATATCTAGAATACAGAAAAAAATACGGAGCAGATGCTTTTGTTGCAAAAATGGGAGCTGAAGCAATTAAAGAACTACTTGCAGGTTTGGATCTGGCAAAACTTTCTTCAAAACTTAAGAGGGAAATACAAGATTCAAAAGCAGGGCATACGCAAAAGAAAAATCTTAAAATTCTTAAGATCGTTGAAGCTTTTAGGAATTCAAATAATAAAGCTGAATGGATGATATTGGATATACTTCCTGTAATTCCACCAGACCTTAGACCTTTAGTTCCTTTGGATGGCGGAAGGTTTGCAACAAGCGATCTTAATGATCTATATCGAAGAGTAATAAACAGGAACAATAGGTTAAAAAAACTTCTAGATCTTAATGCTCCTGATGTAATTGTTCGTAATGAAAAAAGAATGCTTCAGGAAGCTGTTGATGCTGTTTTTGATAACGGACGTCATGGACGACCTGTTCTTGGACCAGGGAACCGACCTCTTAAATCATTAAGTGACATGTTAAAAGGAAAGCAGTGACGATTTAGACAGAACCTGCTTGGTAAGCGTGTGGATTATTCGGGACGAAGTGTTATTGTTATTGGTCCTGAGCTTAAACTTCACGAGTGCGGTTTGCCTAAAAAAATGGCATTAGAATTGTTTGAACCATTTATAATCAGAAAACTCAAAGATAAAGGTTTTGTTCACACCATAAAAAGTGCAAAGAAGATGGTTGAAAAAACAAAACTTGAAGTATGGGATATTTTGGATGATGTTATTAAGGATCATCCTGTATTGCTTAATAGAGCCCCTACTTTGCATAGATTGGGTATACAGGCTTTTCAGCCAAAGCTGATAGAAGGTAATGCAATTAGGATACATCCTCTTGTGTGTGCTGCTTTTAATGCTGACTTTGATGGTGACCAGATGGCTGTTCACGTTCCATTGTCTTTACAAGCGCAGATAGAAGCAAGAGTTATAATGCTTGCAAGTAATAACATTTTTTCTTCTGCTAACGGAAGACCTATTGCAGTTCCTTCTCAGGATATAGTCTTAGGATGTTATTATATGACTTTGCAAAGAAATGGAGCAAAAGGAGAAGGGTTCGCTTTTGCTGATACTGATGAAGTTTTCACAGCGTACCAGGATGAGGAAGTAGAACTCCATGCAAAGGTAAAATTCAGAAGTAATGGTAAGATAATTGAAACCACTGTAGGTAGAATTTTGTTCAATAATTTATTGCCTGAAGGTGTTCCTTATGTCAATGACATTATGAACAAAGGTAATATGAGTAAAGTAATTGCTATGTGCTATAAATTAAAAGGACATAAAGAGGTTGTTGAGCTTTTGGATAGATTGAAAGAAACAGGTTTTGAAGAAGCAACAAAAGCAGGTATATCTATTTCAGTTGATGATCTTAAGATCCCTTCAAAAAAAGAAGAGTATATAAAGAAAACAATGGAAAAGGTCTCAAAAGTTGAAGTACAGTATAAACAAGGATTTATTACAGATGAGGAAAGGTACAACAAGATCATAGACCTTTGGACGCATACTACTGATGCTATCTCAGATTTCATTTTCGATGAGCTGGATCCATTTAATCCAATATTTATGATGGCAGATTCAGGTGCACGAGGTTCAAAACAACAGATAAGACAGCTTGCAGGTATGAGAGGTCTTATGGCAAAACCATCAGGCAAGATCATTGAAACTCCTATTATTGCAAATTTCCGTGAAGGATTAACAGTTCTTGATTATTTCATTTCAACACATGGTGCAAGAAAAGGGTTAGCAGATACTGCATTGAAAACAGCGGACGCAGGGTATCTTACCAGACGTCTTGTTGATGTTGCTCAGGATGTAATTATTACAGAAGAGGATTGTGGAACGCTTAATGGGATATTTATCAGTCCAATGATCGAGGGAGATGAAGTAGTTATTCCATTGTCAGAAAGGATCGTTGGGCGTGTTGCGCTGGATAATATCACTGATATTGTTACAGATACGGTCGTTGTTAAATCAGGAGATCAGATCACTGAAGAGGTAGCACAGGAAATAGAAGCTCTTGGTATAGAAAAGATAAGAATAAGAAGTGTTCTTACATGTGAAGCTAAAAAGGGTGTTTGCAGTAAGTGTTATGGCAGAAATCTTTCTACAGGTAGGCTGGCAGATCTGGGAGAAGCAGTAGGTGTTGTTGCTGCACAATCTATAGGTGAGCCAGGAACACAGCTTACTATGAGAACTTTCCATATCGGAGGTACAGCTAGTAGAAAAGTTGAACAATCTTTTATGGAAGCAAAGAACAAGGGTTATATTAAATATCATACGATTAAAGCAGTTCCTACTAAAAAAGAGGGAGAATTGATCGTACTTAATAGAAATGGACAAGTAAGTATAAATACCAAAGAGGGTAGAGAACTTGAAAAGATCCCTGTCCCGCATGGTTCAATTCTTTTCTTCGAAGATGGAGCTGAGGTCGCAAAAGGTGTGATGTATGTAAAATGGGATCCTTATACTTCACCGATATTATCTGAAGTAAAAGGTAAAGTCAAATATGAGGATATTATTGCCGGGGTTACAATGCATGAAGAGATAGACCCGGTTACTAAACTTAAAAATGTTGTGATCACTGAGCATAGAGGGGATTTCCATCCTCAGATCATTATCATTGATAACAATGATGAAGTGGCTGCAATATATTCTATACCGAGCGGTACACATATTGTTGTAAAAGATTCTCAGAAAGTATTGGCAGGAGAGATCATTGCAAAAACACCAAGGCAGGAAACAAAAACAAAAGATATTACAGGAGGTCTTCCAAGGGTTGCAGAACTTTTTGAAGCAAGAAAGCCTAAAGACCCTGCTATTATAAGTGAAATAGACGGATTCGTTGAATTCGGAGAAGCAAAAAAAGGACAGAAAAAAGTCATAATAAAAAGTGCAACAGGCATGAAAAAAGAATATGAAATTCCTCATGGAAAACATTTGAATGTTTATAAAGGGGATATTGTATATTCAGGACAACAGCTTGTTGACGGACCAGTTGTTCCTCAGGATATTCTCAAGGTTTCTGGAGAGAAGACCTTACAGGAATATCTTGTGAATGAAGTTCAGGAAGTTTATCGATTGCAGGGTGTAAAGATCAATGACAAACACATAGAAGTAATTGTCAGGCAGATGCTCAGAAAAGTCAAGATCGAGGAGTCAGGAGATACTGCTTTTCTTGTTGGTGAACAAATTGATAGACTTGTTTTCCAAGAAGAGAATAAACGTGTAATAAAAAAGAAAGGCAAGCCGGCCAGTGCACAGCCAATATTGCTAGGTATCACTAAGGCTTCGTTGTCAACTGAAAGTTTTATTTCTGCGGCAAGTTTCCAAGAGACAACAAAAGTATTGACTGAGGCTGCTTCTAGCGGAAAGATCGATCACCTTATAGGGTTAAAGGAAAATATAATTATGGGACATTTGATACCAGCAGGTACGGGATTCTATGCTCATAATGATATTGATCTAGTAAGAAATGTTCCTGAAATAGAAGAAAAGAAAAAAGAGGTAGTTTTAGAGAGTTAATATTTTTCTTTAAAAATTTCAAGATCAATGAAGAATAAAAAGCAAAATAAATGAGGAAGTAAATTATGCCAACAATAAATCAGTTAATCAGATTTGGAAGAAAAACTTATACTAACAAAAGTAAATCACCTGCGTTACAGCAATGTCCGCAAAGACGTGGTGTTTGTTTACAAGTGAAAACGCAAACTCCTAAAAAGCCTAATTCAGCTTTAAGAAAAGTTGCGAGGGTCAGATTGTCTAATAATGTTGAGGTAACAGCTTATATCCCAGGAGAAGGTCATAATCTTCAAGAACACTCTATCGTGGCTGTAAGAGGCGGAAGAGTAAAAGACCTGCCTGGTGTAAGATATCACATTGTTAGAGGACAACTTGATGCATCGGGAGTAAATGACAGAAAAAAATCTAGGTCAAAATACGGGGCAAAACGCGCTAAAAAATAATTATGTGTAATGAGTAATGTGTAATGAGTGGTGGGTAAGGAGAGCCCATGGCACAATACACAATACACATGGACACAATACACAAAAAGGATTATAAAAAATGAGAAGAAGAAGAGCTGAAAAAAGAGAAGTAATGCCGGACGCAAGGTTCAATAGCCAGCTTGTTGGAAAATTCATTAATATGATTATGGTACAGGGCAAAAAAGCAAAAGCAGAAGCAATTGTTTATAATGCACTTGATATCATTTCAGAAAAAACTGGCAACAAAAATTCTGTAGAAGTATTTACACGTGCTATTGAGAATGCCAGGCCGCTTCTTGAGGTTAAATCAAGAAGAATAGGCGGAGCAACATATCAAGTCCCTATCGAAGTTAAACCCAAAAGAGGAATTTTCCTTGCTATGATGTGGATAAAGAAGTTCGCACGTGATAAAAAAGGCAGACCTATGGAACAGAGACTTGCTCAAGAACTTTTAGATGCATACAACAAGGAAGGTCAGACAATGAAGAAAAGAGAAGATACACATAAGATGGCAGAAGCTAACAAAGCGTTCAGTCATTATCGTTGGTAATTTAATAGAGTTAATAGGAGTTTGTGACTAGAGACTAGAAACTAGTGACTAGGATAAATTGATCTTAAGATAAAAGGTCTGTAGACCTTGCTAGTCACTGATCACTAGTTACTAGTCACTAAATGCTATAAAGGAGTTATAATGAGTGACCTATCAAAGTTAAGGAATATTGGTATTATTGCACATATTGATGCTGGAAAAACAACTTGTACAGAAAGAATTTTGTATTATACCGGAAGGAATTACAAAACAGGGGAAGTGCATGATGGAGCAGCAACTATGGATTGGATGGAGCAAGAACAGGAACGTGGGATAACTATAACTGCTGCTGCAACAAAGTGTTCTTGGAAAGGTAATACTATCAATATCATTGATACTCCTGGTCACGTTGATTTTACTATTGAGGTTGAAAGATCACTTAAGGTTTTAGATGGTGCAGTTGTTGTTTTGTGTGCGGTAGGAGGAGTTCAGCCGCAATCCGAAACAGTTTGGAGACAAGCAAATAAATATAAAGTCCCAAGAATGCTTTTTGTGAATAAAATGGATAGGATAGGGTCGGATTTTTTTAAGGTTGTTGAGGATGTAAAAAGAAAACTAAGGACAGTAGCAACGCCTATACAGATCCCTATAGGTAAAGAAGAGAAGTTCAAAGGAGTTGTAGATCTTGTTACAATGAAGGCTTTTACATATGAATCGGATGAACAAGATGCAAAGATCATTGAAAGAGAGATCCCTGCAGATCTAAAAGAACTTGCTGAAAAGTGGCGTCATAATATGATAGAACATGTTTCTGAATCTGATGAAACTCTTATGGAAAAGTATCTTGAAGATGGGGAATTCTCAGTTGAAGAGATCATGAATGGTATTAGAAAAGCTACGATAGATAATAAATTTATTCCTATGCTATGTGGAACAGCCTTTAAAAACAAAGGCGTACAATTACTTTTAGATGCTGTAAATAATTTTCTGCCGTCACCTGTTGATCTGCCTCCTATAAAAGGTCATGATCCAAGAGATGAAGAGAAGATCATTGAAAGATTTCCTGATCCTGCACAGCCTTTTTGCGGATTGGTATTTAAGATAATGACAGATCCTTTCGTGGGAAACCTTTCATACTTAAGAGTATATTCAGGGAAACTCGAAAAAGGTACATATACCTATAATGCAACTAAAGATAAAAGAGAAAGAATAGGAAAGCTTGTTTGTATGCATTCAAATAAACAGGAGATCATAGATAGTTGTCAGGCTGGAGATATTGTAGCACTTGTTGGTCTTAAAGATACAACAACTGGAGATACAATGTGTGATGAAGCCTCTCCTATTGTTCTAGAAAGAATGACATTTCCTGACCCTGTAATATCTCTTGCTATTGAACCGAAAACAAAGGCTGATCAGGATAAATTAGGTGAAGCTATGAGAAAACTCAGCAGTGAAGATCCTTCTTTTAGAACATCCTATAATCAAGAGACAGGGCAAACGATCATTTCAGGAATGGGCGAACTTCATCTTGAAGTTCTAGTTGATAGAATGAGAAGAGAATTTAAAGTAGAAGCAAATGTCGGGCAGCCGCAGGTCGCATATAAAGAAACAATTAAATCCAAGGTTGAATCAACAGGTAAATTCATATCTCAAACTGGTGGTCGAGGTCAATATGGTCACGTTGAACTTGTTATAGAACCATCTGAACAAGGCAAAGGATTTGTTTTTCTTAATAAGGTCACTGGCGGTTCAATACCAAGGGAATTTTTTAGTTCTGTTGAAAAAGGCTTGATCGAAGCAATGAAAACAGGTGTGTTAGCAGGTTATCCTGCAACAGATATACAAATAACTTTGTATGATGGATCATATCACGATGTTGACTCTTCAGATATTGCCTTTCAAATGGCAGCATCAAGAGGGTTTAAAGAAGGATGCAGAAAAGCGACTCCAGTATTGTTAGAACCTATAATGAAACTTGAGGTTACTACTCCTGAAGATTATTTGGGAGATGTAATAGGTGATCTTAATTCTAAAAGAGCAAGGATCGAACAAATAGAACAATTACATGATACTAAGGTCGTACAAGGTATATGTCCGTTAAGCTCAATGTTTGGTTATGCTACACAATTACGAAGCTTAACACAAGGCAGGGCAACATCTACTATGGAATTCTCGCATTATGAAGAAGTTCCAAAAAATCTTTCTGAAAAAATAGTTGAAGAAAGAACAGGAACGAGTACTGCGAAAAAGTAGAACGTCACCATCTGCGAGCTAAGCATGGCTAGTTTGTGGAAGTTTTTGAATAAGGTTTGTAAAAGGGCAGAGATAATCTCTGCCCTTTTTTTTGAAAGAAAGCAATGCTCATTGATAAATTATCATTGTTATGATTATAAAAAAATGTTTTTTAAGGTTTATATTTGCTTTTTTTTAAGTATATGGTAAACTAAAAAAGAGAAAAAACAGAAAAATAAAATAATAAAACAATCTGTTGTTCCAGAATAAAAACAGTTTAATTTATGGCCAATTACAAGTAGTTCTATGAAATCCCAATATAGCGTTCCTTTTTATATTGATCAGGATAATGATATATGAAAGAATATACAAAACCAAAAATACAGATAATTGCAATGGACCCTAAACAAGTTGTTCTGAATGTTTGTCAAGTAGGAGGACAATATTTGGGGGCTTTGACACCTTCTTTAATAGCTGCAAACTGCTATTACAATACTGGTACTTTAGTTTCCGTTTGTATCTATACACCAAAGCAAAATCCAGTTACAGCTGTTTCTGCTACTTCTGCTCATATGGGGGCAGTTCCTAGTTAGTGTATTAAATTCGTTTAAAATGAAATAGAAAAAGGGAAAATAATAATAAAGACAGACATCTTGTTATTCGGATATAACTCTTGTTTTTTTCTTGATTTTAGCTCAAAAGTTTGATAATATTAAATCAGTTCAAGCAGAAAAATTAATATGAAAAAATATTTTCAACCAAAAGTAAAAGCCTTAAAACTTGATGACAAGCAAGCTGTGATGAGTGTTTGTAAAATTGGAGGAATGTTCTTTAATGCAGGCAGTACACATTGCCAGTATGGAGCAGGAGGGCCTGCTTATACATGTCCACAAACCGTTAAAGGTGTTGCAGATATATGGGGAGCAATTGGCTATGCGTATGAATCTTTTTCAAAGCCATCTTAAAAAACAGGATTATTTTGTTGTAGTTTGGTTTGTTTGAACGACTCCCTCTCGACGATAAAATTTCACAAAACCATTAGTATATTTATTTTTGACAAAAAATCAAAAAAAATAAAAAAAAGAGTTGACAATGTTTGCACCTATGATACAATGTCAACATTGTTTATGCCCACAGCTTTTAAGCTGTCGTCACTAAATATATAAAAACATCAGTTCCTGATAAGATTATATGTTAGTATCACTTCGTATAATTGTTAATCCGGACGAAAATATCGAGCTGCGAGTTACGAGCCACGTGCTGTGAGATTTAGAGGAAATTAGAATCCCATAAAAAGCTCAAAACGCGATGCGCTTTTGCACGTTGCACGAAGCACTAAAGAAGGAGAATAAAACATGGCAAAGGAAAAATTCGAAAGAACGAAACCACATGTAAACGTAGGAACAATAGGACATATTGACCATGGTAAGACATCACTTACAACAGGTATATTAAGTGTACTTGCAAAAAAGGGACAAGCAACAGCAAAGAGTTATGCAGATATAGCAAAAGGCGGAACAGTAAGAGATGATTCAAAGGTTGTAACAATACAGGTATCCCATGTAGAGTATGAATCAGAAACAAGACATTATGCACATATAGATTGCCCAGGACATGCTGATTATATAAAGAACATGATAACAGGAGCAGCGCAGATGGATGGAGCAATACTAGTAGTATCAGCAGCAGATGGTCCAATGCCGCAGACAAGAGAACATATACTATTAGCAAGACAGGTAAACGTGCCAGCAGTAGTAGTATTTTTGAATAAGGTTGATCTAGTAGATGATGCAGAGTTGTTGGAGCTGGTAGAGTTAGAGATCAGAGAATTATTGACAAAGTATGAATTCCCAGGAGATACAACACCGATAATAAGAGGAAGTGCATTAAAGGCAATGGAATCTCCAGATAGTCCTGAAGCACAGAAATATATTGGGGATCTATTGAAGGCATTAGATGAATTTGTGCCAATACCAGTAAGAGAAATAGATAAACCATTTTTAATGCCAGTAGAAGATGTATTTTCAATAACAGGAAGAGGTACAGTAGGTACAGGAAGAATAGAGAGAGGGATAGTAAAGGTAGGGGAAACAATAGAAGTAGTAGGGTTAAAGGACACAATGCAGACAGTAGTAACAGGAGTTGAAATGTTCAGAAAACTCTTGGATCAAGGGCAAGCAGGGGATAACGTAGGATTACTGTTAAGGGGAATAGAAAAGAAGGATCTACAAAGAGGACAAGTATTGGCAGCGCCAGGAAGCATAAAGCCGCATAAGAAATTTACAGGAAAAGTATATATACTAAGTAAAGAAGAAGGCGGAAGACATACCCCGTTTTTCAATGGATACAGACCACAATTTTATTTCAGAACAACAGATGTAACAGGCTCAGTAAAACTACCTGAGGGCGTAGAAATGGTAATGCCAGGGGATAACGTACAGGTAGAAGTAGAGCTTATAATGCCGATTGCAATGGAAAAAGAATTAAGATTTGCTATCAGAGAAGGCGGACATACAGTAGGAGCTGGAGTAGTAAGTCAGATAATAGAATAAAACGAGTCATGTGTAATGGGTCGTGAGTCATGAGTCGACAAAGGAAAACTAAATAAAGAATTCCATAGCAGGCACAAGACACACAGACACAGTACACAATACACAAGGACACAAATAATGGTAACTAAAACTAAAAATTCAACATCAACGCAGAAGATCAGAATAAGACTAATGGCTTTTGACCATAGATTATTGGATCTTTCTATTCAGGAGATAGTGGATACTGGTAAAAAAACAGGTGCTAAGGTTTCTGGACCTATACCACTTCCAACGAAAAGAGAAGTTTTTACAGTTTTGAGATCTCCTCATGTTAATAAAAAAGCTAGAGAGCAGTTTCAGTTAAAAACCCATAAAAGGATATTGGAGCTTATAGATCCAACTGCAAAGACAATAGATGCTTTGAGAAAATTAGATCTTCCGGCTGGTGTAAGTGTTGAAATAAAATAATTGTTGAGGTAATAAAATGATAGGTTTATTAGGAAAAAAAATAGGTATGACCCAAGTATATGATAGCGAAGGCAGAAGAGTGCCTGTTACTTTGATAGAAGCAGTTCCGTCAGAAGTGCTTCTTGTGAAGACATCAGAACAAAACGGATATGATGCTATCCAATTAGGTATATATGATAAGAAGAAAAAGGGCAAAAATACGCCTCCAAAAAAATTCATAAAAGAAATCAAGGTGAATTCTTCTAATCAATATAAGTCAGGAGATAGTGTTAATGTAAGTGTTTTTTCAGAAGGTGATTATGTTGATATTACAGGTACATCAAAAGGAAAAGGGTTCCAGGGTGGTATGAAAAGATGCGGCTGGAGTGGTGGAAAAGCCAGTCATGGTTCTATGCATCACAGAAGAGTGGGATCTATCGGTGCTAGTTCGTATCCTTCACGAGTTCATAAAGGAAAGACAATGCCTGGTCATATGGGTGATGAACAAAAAACAATTCAAAATCTAAAAGTCATAAAAATAGATGCAGAGAAGAATCTTATTGCAGTTAAAGGTCCTATTGTTGGGCATAATAACGGTTATGTTGTTATAAAGGAAGCTTTAAAGAAACCTAAGAAGGTAGAGAAAAACGATGACAAATAAAAAAGTTCAAAAAATTATAAATACAGTTCCTGTCTTTGACGTAAAAGGTAAAAAAGAAGGTATGATAGACCTTGATTCCAGTCTATTTACTGGGAGTTTTTCGCTTTCAATATTGGCACAGGCATCTAAGATGTATTCTGCTAATAAGCGTGTTGGGCTTGCTTCAACAAAAGTTAGAAGTGAGGTTTCCGGTGGAGGAAAAAAACCATGGAAGCAAAAAGGTACGGGAAGAGCAAGATCAGGATCAAGTCGCAGTCCATTGTGGAGAGGCGGAGGAGTTGTTTTTGGACCTCATCCTCATAGTTTTAAGCAAACAATAACAAAAAGGATGAAAAGGACAGCGCTGTTGCATAGTCTTAATGCTAAGATCAAAGACGGAGAGTTTGTTGTAATAGAAGATCTTTTGGTCAATGATTCTAAAACAAAGAGTTTTACAAAGATCTTTGATAAAATAAAATTTGAGGGATCAACTTTAGTAGCTGTTGATCAGAAAAATGAAAATTTGAATCTTTCCTCAAGAAATATTAAAAATGTCACAGTAGTTTTAAGTACAGATCTAAATGCTTTTGATATTCTAAAGCATAAAAACTTTCTTGTAACAAAGAAGGGTCTTGATCTGTTATCCAAAAGGCTTAAGGGGTAATTATGCAGAATTCATATAAAACAATCAACAGTTTGATCAGAACGGAAAAAGGGACAAACATGCTGCCTGATAGCAAATATCTTTTCTGGGTTGATAAAAATGCTAATAAGATAAGTATTAAAACTGCAGTTGAGGAAATTTACAAAGTAAAAGTTAAAGAAGTTAATACTCTTACTATGAGAGGCAAGAAAAAAAGAGTTCGTTATATTTTAGGGAAAACACCAGACTGGAAAAAAGCTATAGTTACCTTGAAGCAAGGTGAGAAAATAGACGTTACTTAATAAGTAAAAAGGTAAAAGTAAAAAGGTAAAAGGACGAAAAGGTCCTGACACAAATTAAATAAAAGACCCGATAAGTTCTAAAACGC
Organism: Candidatus Omnitrophota bacterium; assembly: GCA_028702395.1. Lineage (GTDB taxonomy): Bacteria > Omnitrophota > Gorgyraeia > JABMRN01 > JABMRN01 > JAQVOV01. The sequence continues at coordinate 5,655 of JAQVOV010000006.1, read as the reverse complement.
ATTATGGGTTAGGAGAAAATAGAATGGGAATAAAGACATACAAGCCAACTTCACCTGGATCAAGATGGAAAACAGGATATGATTTCAAGGAGATCACTACAAGTAAGCCTGAGAAAAGTTTGTTACGGCCGTTAAAAAAATCCGGTGGTAGAAACAATAATGGAAGGATCACCTCTCGTGGAATTGGTGGAGGACATAAAAGAAAATATAGAATAATTGATTTTAGAAGGAACAAATTCGATATTGGAGCATCTGTTGTTTCAATAGAATACGATCCTAATAGAACATGTCGAATTGCTTTGTTGCAGTATGAAGATGGGGAAAAAAGATACATACTCTGTCCACTTGATCTTAATGTTGGTGACAAGGTCATATCAACTGATTTTCCGGAGATCAAAGCAGGGAATTGCCTTCCTGTAGAGAATATACCTCCTGGAATTTCAATACATAATATTGAGCTTAATAAAGGTTGTGGAGGAAAGATCGCAAGATCTGCAGGTAATGCATGTTCAATAATAGCTAAAGATGGTGATTATGTACATATAAAAATGCCTAGTGGAGAAGTTAGGCTTGTTAAAAAAGGATGTAGAGCCACTATAGGCCAAGTAGGAAACACAGAACATGATTCAATTTCACTTGGAAAAGCTGGTAGAAGCAGATATTTAGGCAGAAATCCTCTTTCAAGAGCTGTTGTTAAAAATCCTGTTGATCATCCTATGGGTGGTGGAGAAGGTAAATCAAGTGGAGGAAGACATCCTGTATCTTTATGGGGAAAACCTACTAAAGGTTATAAAACAAGAAAACCTAAGCTTTCTGATAAATTCATCATTAGACGCAGGAATGCTAAATAATTGAAAGGAAAAGTTAAATGAGCCGATCTATATATAAAGGACCTTTTGTTGATGAGAAGTTGCTTGCAAAAGTGAACAAGGCTAAGGAAATTGGGGATAGAAAACCAATTAAGACATGGTCTAGAAGAACTACTATTACTCCTGATTTTATTGGAATGACCTTTATTGTACATAATGGGAAAAAGTTTATTACGGTTTTTGTTAATGAAAATATGGTAGGGCATAAACTCGGGGAATTTTCTCCGACACGTACTTTTAAAAAGCATGGTGCAGCTACTGTCATATCAATGAACAAGACTTAATAAAAAAGAATAGGAAAGGTAACATGATTTCAAAAGCACATTCAAAATATATTCGTATAGCGCCTAAAAAGGCACGACTTGTAGCAGACGTTTTACGAGGAAAAAGAGTTGATGAAGCATTATCTCTTTTGCCTAATATAAATAAAAAAATGAGTGAATACGCTTTAGATGCTATTAGATCTGCTTATTGCAATGCAAAAGTTAAATATCCACAAGCTAATTACGGCGAAAGTGGTTTATATATTTCAAAGATAACGGTTGATGAAGGTCCTTCTCTGAGAAGATATAGGGCTGCAACAATGGGAAGAGCTTCTGCTATAAAAAAGAGAACTTCTCATATGTGTATCGAGCTAGACCTTGTTCCTGCAAAAATGCAGGACGAAACAGCAAAAAAAAGCATGAAAAAAGTCGCTTCTAAAAAAGAAACAGTTAAAAAAACTGTAAAAAAAACAACTCAGAAAAAAGATCTGAGAAAGAAGACAAGTAAAGAGGAGTTTTAAATGGGGCAAAAAGTTCATCCATATGGTTTTAGGGTGGGAATAACGAACAATTGGAAATCACGATGGTTTTCAAAGAAGGCGGAGTTTTCGCTAAAGTTTCTTGAAGATGTTAAGATAAAGCGATATATAAAAAAGAAGCTTTATCAGGCTGCTATTGCAAACATAGATATTGAAAGAGCCGGGGATAGACTGCGAATAATAATTTTTTCAGCACGACCTGGAGCGATCATCGGAAGAAAAGGGACTGAAATAGATTCTCTTAAGAGCAAGGTTTTAGAGATGAGTTCTTTTGCAAAAGATGTTTTTATTGATATAAAGGAAATAAAACAATCTGCTCTCGAAGCGCAGCTTGTTGCCGAAAATGTTGCTTTTCAGCTTGAAAAAAGAATGCCGTTTAGACGTGTAATAAAAAAATCCGTACAAATGGCAAAAGATGCAGGTGCTGAAGGTGTCCGTGTTGCAGTAAAAGGGAGACTTGGTGGAGCTGAAATAGCAAGAACAGAAAAGTATATGTTTGGAAAGATACCTCTTCAAACAATAAGGGCTGATATAGATTATGGATTTGCTGAAGCGCATACTGCTTTTGGTCTAATAGGAGTTAAAGTGTGGATATGTAAAGGCGAAAAGTTTTCATTATATGAAAACCAGACAAAACAGGAGAAGAATTGAGATGGCAATGATGCCTAAAAGAGTCAAATTTCGTAAAGCACAAAGAGGTCGAAGATCTGGAAGTGCAAATAAAGGTTCTCAAATAAATTTTGGGGATTGTGCATTAAAATCAATTGAGAACGGCTGGATAAAGGCTATTGAAATTGAGGCTGCCAGAGTTGCAGTTATGCGACATACCAGACGTGCCGGAAAAATGTGGATAAGGATATTCCCTGATAAACCTGTAACAAAGAAACCTGCTGAAACAAGACAAGGTAAAGGTAAAGGAGCTCTTGATCATTGGGTTGCTGTTGTTAAAAAGGGTAGGATCATATTTGAGATGGAAGGTATACCTTTAGAGGTTTCAAGAGAAGCAATGAGATTGGCAGCTAATAAATTAAGTTTAAAAACAAAATTTGTATCAAGAGTACATTAATACGGGGAAAGCAAAATGTCCAAAAAACAAAATTTAGAAACGTTAAAGAACATGACAGATGCAGAGCTTACACAAAAAGTATCTTCTTTGCATAACGAATTATACAAATTTAAATTTGATGCAAAAAGTGGGCGACTTGAAAAGCCGCATATGATCAGTGCTTTAAAAAAAGATATTGCAAGATGCAATACTATTGTAAGGGAGCGTAAAAGTGGAAGAGTCTAAAAAAATATTCAATAAGAGCATCATCGGGACGGTGAAGAGCAATAAGATGAATAAGTCTATTGTTGTCCAAGTAGTAACACATAAGAAACATAAGAATTTTCCTAAACTAGTCCAAGTTACTAGAAGTTTTATGGCACATGATGAAAAAAACAGTGCTAAAGTAGGCGATAGAGTTAAGATCGTTTCGACAAGACCATTGTCAAAGCTTAAATCTTGGAGATTAGTTGAAATTCTCCCTGAAAAACATTAATAAATAAATAAGGTGTAAAAATGATAAGAATGCAAACAATTTTAGACGTGGCAGATAATACAGGAGCAAAAAGAGCCTCATGTATTGGTGTTTTAAAAAGATCCGGTAAAGTCTGTGCAGAAGTGGGAGATATTATTACTTGTAATATCAAGGAATCAACGCCTACTGCAGCAGTAAAAAAAGGAACTGTTGCAAGAGCTGTTGTGGTAAGAACTAAGTATCCTATTAAAAGGAAAGATGGTTCATACTTAAGATTTGACAGGAATGCAGTTGTAATAATTGATAATCAGGATAATCCTAAAGGAACAAGAATTTTTGGCCCGATAGCCAGAGAACTTCGTGAAAAGAAGTTTATGAAGATAGTTTCTCTTGCTCCTGAAGTTATTTAATTTAAGAGGTTTTGTTATGGCAAAAATAAAAAAAAATGATATGGTAGTGGTTTTAGCAGGAAAAGATAAAGGAAAAACAGGAAAAGTTTTGATGCTTCGTGCTGGAGCTGATAAAGCAATTGTAGAAGGTGTTAATTTCGTAAAAAAGCATGTTAAAAAAACAAAAGAAGATAAACAATGCGGAATTCTAGAAAAAGAAGCGCCTATTCAAATTTCTAATTTGGCAGTTTTCTGCAAGAAATGTAATTCTGGTTCTAAAGTTGGTTATAATCTTTTAAAAGATGGATCAAAGTCAAGATATTGCAAAAAATGTAATGAGGTGTTCTAATGTCTAGGTTAAAGGAAAAGTATTTTAAACAGATAGTCCCTGAATATATACAGAAACATGGACTAACTAATAGGTTTCAAGTTCCGCAATTGAAAAAAATAGTGCTAAATGTCGCGCTCAGTCATACTGATCAGGATGCAAAAACGCTGGAGAATATTCAGAAAAGTGTTGCTATGATAACCGGTCAAAAGCCTGTTTTAAGAAAAGCTAGAATATCTGTTGCTAATTTTAAGCTTAGAAAAGGAATGATAAATGGGATAATGGTTACACTACGAAGTGAAAGAATGTATGAGTTTTTAGATAGATTAATAAATGTTGCTATACCGAGATTACGTGATTTTCGAGGACTTTCTGACAAATCTTTTGATAAGGCGGGTAACTATTCTTTTGGGCTAAGAGAACAGGTTATTTTTCCTGAAATAGATCCTGATAAGATCCCTGTTTCACATGGTATGGATATAACAATTGTAACAAGCGCAGGCGATCCGAAAAAAGCATATGAGATATTAGGTATGTTTGGATTTCCTTTTGTAAAAAGACAATCTAAATAAGAGGATATAAAGATGGCAAAAACAGCATTAGTAGTTAAAGTAAAAAGAGAACCTAAATTTAAAGTGAGAAAATATACTAGGTGTGAACTTTGCGGAAGACGAAGAGGGTATATGAGACGCTTTAAGGTATGCAGGATATGTTTTAGAGAAATTGCATTAAGAGGTGAGATCCCTGGTGTAGTAAAAGCCAGTTGGTAGATTTTTAATTGATCTTAGGATAGAACTCAGAGATCAGAGGTCAGAAGTCAGAGGTCAGAACTTATAAGTCCAGACCAAAGGCTAGACTCGAATAAAAGGAGAAATAAATGTCTGTAACAGATTTAACAGCAGATATGCTTACGATGATACGTAATGCAAGCAGTGCTAAAAAAGATTCAGTAATGATCAAATCTTCAAATGTTCTTTTAGCTATCAGTGATATTCTCAAAAAAGAAGGGTTTATAGAGAATTATCAGAAAGTTGAAGATAATAAACAGGGTATCATTAAAGTATTTCTTAAATATACAAAAAAGAATACAGCTGTTTTAAAAGGGTTGAAAAGAATTTCAACTCCTAGACTTAGAAACTATACTGGATATAAAGATATAAAAAAAGTTATTGGCGGAGTTGGTATATCTATAATTTCAACTTCTTCAGGTATAATGACAGGATATGAAGCTAGAAGCAAGAATATCGGTGGCGAAGTCATTTGTTATGCATGGTAATTGTAAGTTGATAGTGAATAGAATTAATTGATTTAAAGATAGCTGCCAGAAGCCAGTGGCCAGAAAGATAAAATAAAAGTTTGTGATCGTGTAGAATATGATTCTTGTAAAAGGTTACAAAGAACAGAACACACGTATGAAAGGAATAAAAAATGTCAAGAGTTGGTAATAGGCCTATTACAATAATAAAAGGCGTTGAAATAAAAAGCGAGAATTCACTTGTTAGTGTTAAAGGTCCTAAAGGGGAGCTTTCCCTGAAAATAGATCCTGATTTCACGGTTTCGGTAACAGATAAGTCGTAGAAATAAAAAGACCTTCTGATTCAAGAAGTCATAAAGAAAAACATGGCCTTTTTAGGGCACTTGTTCAAAATATGGTAACAGGGGTTACAGAAGGATATACTAAAGAGCTGATTATCATAGGTGTTGGGTTTAAAGCAATAGTTAAGGGTAAATTCTTGGATCTGAATTT
>JAQVOV010000067.1 GCA_028702395.1 Candidatus Omnitrophota bacterium | reverse complement strand
CAGGGAATATACCCAAGGATTACTGGATCTTATATATAATTTTGATATTTTCAGTAGTGTTTCTGCAGGTGCTATGAAAAGAGTAGGTACGCAGGAATCTGAAGAGTTCACTTCTGAACATAGAAATAAGATGTTCAGCTCAGGCAAGGCACTAGATCACTTAACAGATAACATTAATGGTGTGAACATTACTGTACAAGTATTCAGTACAGCTATTGTTGGGGCATACAGAAATACTTTTGCGTGTCACTTTGCAGAAGCGACTAATACAATATTCATTGACGATGAAATTGCTTATAATCAGGCGCTTAGAGACGAGGCGATATACCATGAGATGTGTGAGATATATCTTAAGCAGAAATATCCTGATCTTGGGATAAAAGACATTCATAGACTTGCCTCTGCTATGCAGGTATTGAAGTTTTCCAAAGTACCTGGAACAAAACTTACACCGTTTCACCAATTTTTATTTGATGATGTGTTGACACTTCAGGAGTTAAGAGAACTTTCTCTTGAAGATAGGGATTATTCGTTTTTGGAAAAATATTCTGATGAACTAGGTATTAATATGGATCTTATTAAAACTTATGAGAAGGTTTTTAAAGAGTATGCTAAAGAGTTACAAGAGAAATCTGTTTCAGCTATTCAAAGACCGATAATTGACACAAGTCCTGATCTTGATAAGATCACAACTTGGATAAATGCTCAACCATCAGAAGAATTGCAGAATATAGCACGCTTTATTTCGGACAATATTACTTATGTTGATCAACAACAGTTTGAGGATGGGGTTCAGGAGAGTGTTCGGCGTTTTTCAATGGATTGTACAGAACCTTTTGGATTATTCCTATTAGAGGGTAAAAATGGTGAGAAAAAAAGTAATGAATGGGTGTATGCTTTAGCTCAAGAAAAAGGGTTAAGAGAGCCTGATAGTATTGTTTATTCCGTTGATGATGATTATGATCGTAATACCGAAGATATGCTGGATTGGCTCAATGATAATCCTGATATAAATGATATACTTTTTATTGATGATGCTGCTTATTCAGGGGATCAGATATACAATTGGGTAGAAGCTATTGCAAATGCATGGCGTGAATATGTTGATGAGAACGATATATCTTCTGAAGACAGGGAACTTACGATCCATATTGTTGTTCCGTTTATGTCAAAAGACGCATTTGACCGTATAGAAAGCCTTTTAGATGAGAATATTCCACAGCTAAATATTGTAGTTTCCTCGCCAACAGAAACAATGAGGACAATGAATGATATTATTGACAGTTCTTATTTTTCACCTGAAGCATATGGGTTTGAAGATATTGATGTGTTCATGGAAGCCATAGATAAAGTTTTTGGGGAAGATGTTTTTAGAAAACTATTAACTTCTTTCGAGCATAAACTGGCAGATAGTTTTTCAATTGTGAATTTTAAAGGAACCAGCGTATTTAAAGGGCCAATATTAGCTTCAGGATATAGCGAAACTGATAATATTAACTTTATGCCTTTGATAGAAACTGCTCCTTATAACACTGATTATGTCAGTGATGTCAAACAACAGGTTCTCGCAACAGAATGGGAATCAAGACTTCATTCAGCAAAGGACGATCTCAAAACAATGCAGACATTTGAACAAACTAATGAAAAAGCAACTAATGCTTTGACCATGGATCTAATGGATAAGCTCTCAAAACTCTATGATACAGCAGCATTTGATATTATTAAAACTATAGTGCAGGAAAAGGTTGAAGGAAGTATCCCTTTATTAGAATTATTGGCGAAAGGGGTTATTTCTTGGGATGGTCAACTTTACAAGATAAATTCTTTAAGATTTCTAAAAGAAGATATTGGTAATGCCAAACGTCCAGGCGCAAGTGAAACATATGTTATTTCATTACTTTCAGAAAGATCAAATGCCGAGAAAGAGCTTTTGCTGAAAAAAGTTTTGGTAGAGCATGTTAATAAAGATATTTTTGCAACAAAAGTTTCTTCAAATATATTGGGATTAACCTCTTATACTGTTGAATCATTACCTATTTCAGATGAATTTTCATGGCAATTGATCGAACTGCTCCCTTCTGAAATGATTGCATATAGGGATACAAAATCAAACGTTGACAAGTTGGTCTTTCCTGCCAAGGAGAAATTTATTGTCGGTCAATCTGTGAAGATCAATGATGTTGAATATCTTCTTAGGACATTTGGAAATATATTAGCTGTTGAGTATTTACTAGCCGAAACAGATTGCAGAATGGGGCATATCTTAAGGAGTAAAGTTTCAGGTGGTCTTTTTAGGATAGATTGGCAATTCATGTTTCAATTTGACGATGATGATCTGCCTTTGCTTCCAGTTGTTCTAAACGGAGATGAAGAACAGTTCATTCAAGAAGTGTTATATTCAAATGATAAGAAATTTCATGCAAATATGATTTCTTCAATTAAGGCTGGAATTGAAGAGGTCTACGGCAAGATGCAAGATAATTTATTAACGGTTCCAGACGAAAAGAATGTTACTGTTGAACAATTGTTAAATGATCTTTTTCCAAACGAACAAAATCTTTTGATAGAACAAATATCGAAAAGATTGTCAACCAAAGATGTTCTATTAAAAAAATTAGATGATATAATCGATCAAGTGGATGCCGATTTTGAAAAAACTTCCATGATCTGTTTTAAAGGCGAAATTGATGATGCTTTAGTAAAGAAATTTAAGACTGTCAAATTTCTGAAAATACCAGATCTTGCCGGAGTTGACTATATAGAAAACAGTATTGTATCAAATATTTCAAACAGAGTGTTTTTTGATAGTGATACATCTTCGGATAATTTTGAAAAGGTCGTTCGTGCTGTTGAACTCCAGGGGTTCATGGATAAAATATATCCAGTTGTTATGGATAAAACTTTATCTCTTGAACAAAGATTAGATATTCTTAAAGGTTATTTGCCAGAAGCTGTTTCATTAGACTTAGAGAATATTTTCAATAATAGTGCCAGTAATGATATGATCATACAAGGTATTAATGAAAGTATTCTAAATGGTATTACAGCGCAACTTCCTCAAAGTAAACCTGCTGTGCTTGCATTTGAGTGGGATACAATAAAAGATAATGCAAAAGCCTTAGAGCAGATAGCGGCATTAGTAACTGCAAAAGGCGTGAGGCCTGTGATCTTTGGACTTGATGAGGTTTCTCCTAAAGGGCTTCCTGATGGATGCAAGTATGTACAAGTGTCAGATCTTACAAAAGTAAATGCGAAGATAAAGGCTTCTTTTGAAGGAAACTGTTCAAACATAAATATTGTCCAGAAAGATATAAATATTTCAATAGGGGATATCGAAGATAGCACTTCATATATCTTTGTTTCAGCAACTGAAGAAGATACAGCCAGAGAGCCTATACTAGATATTGTACAGCAAAGTATTTCAAGTCTTCATATGACCTTGCTCACAGAAAAGGCTTTTATAACAATTATTGGTAATTATGACCAGGCAGATATTGATACTCTTAAACGCTATATGAAAGAAATAGGAGGTTCTTTTAAGGTAATGAACGATGCTGGTAAAGCTATAACAGAGATCTTCTATAGCATCAAAGCCACGGGTGTAAGCGTGTAAAACCCCTTTCTAAAGTTTCTTGTTTTTTTTGTTGTGTGAACTCCCTGGTCTATCTCCATGCTGAGCCCTTTGTACGGGTCTGACCCGTACAAGCGTTTAGGGGCACTTTTGCACACAGATTTCCTGTACAGGTCAGACCCGTACAAAGGGATTAAAAAAGGTCATCCAAATATTTTTCTACAAATTCTTTGTAATCACTTCTTGATAAAGACATATATTTTGTAAAATCATCCAATAGAGGATTTTTCTCTTTTGATATATAATAGAGATATGAGGAATGTTTCCAATCCTTTGGATTGATGATCAACCTGCTCTTAACTGGATTAATGTGAAGATATCTTGTTGTATGTAGAAATTGATTGTTTGATGTTAGTGGTATTTTTTTGTACTTATTCTGCCATAAATGTCCTTTGCGTTTATATTTAGTATTAAAAAAAACTGCATAACTCGTTTCTACCATGTGAACGAATTTTTCAATTCCTTTTTCGACTAACTCTTCTACTAAAAGATGATAGTGGGTTGGCATAATACAATAAGTATAGATGTTTACAAGTTGGTTTGTTTTATTTATTTCAGGTGCCTTGAATTCGTTTATAAGTTGAAGGTAGCGTGCAAACCTATTAGTTTGTTTTCCATATTTGTAGTAGGATAATGACATTAAAAATCTCTGGTACTCATGATCACTACGAAAAATATTGTACCCCTCAATACTTTTATTGCAAACATGATAAATTGGTTGAAGCATAAGAACATCATTTTTTTTCATTTTTTCTCCTTTCATTTTGTTTTTTACCCCTCTAATGTTATATACGAATAAAATCGCATTTTGTCCCAAACTTTTTTTAAAAAGTTTGTACGTGTCTGACCCGTACATAAATTTTATGTGTAAAACTGTAGATGAAGGCCTGTACGGGTCAGACCCGTACAAAGGGCATGGAGGGGCTGCTCTTTAGGAAACCACAATAACAGGGTGGTGATGTGTCTTTTACTTTTCAAATCCTTTTGCAAAATTGGGAAAAACATTCTTTTATACAAATCATATATGTGATATAATTATGTGCAACAAGGGGGGAGTATGGAAAAAGACCATATGAATGATGAAGTAAAACAAAAAAGCACATTTGTTAATAAGGTTTTGGACAATGTTCATAAAGTTATTATAGGACAAAAAGATCTTGTCGAAAGACTCTTAATAGGCATACTAGCAAATGGACATTTACTTGTTGAAAGTGTCCCTGGTTTGGCTAAAACGCTTTCCATAAAAACATTGTCTGATTCTATCCAGACAAAATTCCAAAGAATACAATTTACCCCGGATCTTTTACCTGCAGATATTATCGGAACTTTGATATATAACCCTAAAGAAAGTGTCTTTACAATTAAAAAAGGACCTATATTTTCTAACATAATACTTGCAGATGAAATAAATCGTGCACCGGCAAAAGTTCAAAGCGCTCTCTTAGAGGCTATGCAAGAAAGACAGGTAACAATTGGCGATCAAACCTTTAAAATGGAAGAACCTTTCCTTGTCATGGCAACACAAAATCCTGTTGAACAGGAAGGAACTTATCCTTTACCTGAAGCCCAACTAGACAGATTTCTTATGAAAGTCAATATTTCATATTTATCCTCTACCGAAGAAGTTGACATGATAACCAGAATGACAGGATTATCAGGACAACCATCTGTTGCACCTGTTGTCAATCCTACTGATATCGTTGAAGCACGTAAACTTGTTAATGAAATACATATTGATGAAACATTGAAAAAGTATATTGTTGATATTGTTTTCTCAACTCGATACCCTGAAAAATATGGCCTAAAGCAATTCAATAATATGATAGATCTTGGAGCATCACCAAGAGCAAGTCTGTCACTAATAAGTGCAGCGAAAGCATATGCTTTTATCCAGGGAAGAGGATTTGTTATCCCAGATGATATCAAACAAATAAGTTTAGATGTATTACGCCATAGGATCATTCCAAGCTATGAAGCTGAAGCAGAAGAGATCACCGCAGAAACTATTATTAAGAAAATATTTGATACTGTACCAATACCTTAAGCGTTCGTGAGTCATGTGTATTTTGTTATGAATCTTGTGGCTTTGGAGCGTGAGTCTTTAGATCAATACTAAACAAGTTTAATGCAAAATACAGACTCCCATGACATATTGACTTATGACTCACGACACAATAACACAAGGACACATATGATCCCTGTTGAAATAATGAAAAAGATCAAGAGATTGCATATAAAGACTTCGCGGCTTGCAACTAATATTTTTGCCGGAGACTATAAAAGTGTTTTTAAAGGTAGGGGATTAGAGTTTTTTGAAGTACGCGAATATGTTGTCGGAGATGAAATACGACAAATTGACTGGAATGTTACAGCACGTACAGGGTTAGCGCACATAAAAAAGTTCGTAGAAGAAAGAGAACTCACGATCATGTTCCTACTTGATATTTCAGGGTCCAGTGGCTTTGGAAGTGTTGATAGATTAAAACGTGAGCTAGAAGCTGAACTTTGTGCTGTACTTGCATCATCAGCATCAAAAAATAACGATAAAGTAGGGCTTATAATGTTTTCAGACATTATTGAAAAGTACATACCACCAAAAAAAGGACGTCACCATAATTTAAGACTTATAAGAGAGGTTCTTTATACCAAGCCCAATGGCAAAGGCACTGATATCCCTCTCGCATTTCAATTCTTGAATATGGTCATGAAAAAAAGCTGCGTTGTTTTTTTGATCTCAGACCTTTTTGCTGAAAACATCAGAAAACCTTTATTGATATCAAGTAAAAAACATGACCTTATTGCAATACGTGTAAATGATCCTGTTGATCTTAATTTACCTGATGTTGGTTTTGTCAGTTTAAAAGATCCAGAGACTAAAAAAAGATTTTTTATAAATACCGCGAATAAAGATCTACGCAACAAATATTTCAAACAACATCATGAACACTTCGAAAAGACAGATAAGCTTTTAAAGCGTCTTTCCATTGATAATATAAATATTTCCACTACAGGGGAATATGTAAACGCCCTTGTGGATTTTTTTGAAAAAAGGAAAATGCGCAGAAAGGGTAGAGGATAGTGAAACGTTTTTTTGTTGTTTTATCTACTATTGCCATAAGTTCCCTTATCTATATATGTGTAATAGGAGAGACTTTTTTTAGCGTTACAAAAAAGATCTTTTCAGAAAAGAACTATGTTGGTAAAGAAACACAGTTTATTGTGACAATAGTAACAGAAAAAGATCTTTTTGTTGAGTCCATTCCATTTTCCGATATCTTCAATGAATATGGACAAGTAAGTGTATCACGCAACACCGATAACGGCATTTCTCAAAAAAGGACGATATTCACTGTTTCCTTTTGCCCGAAAATAGCAGGGGATAATATCATTAGAGGTTTTGAAATTGTTGCTAAAGATGTTAAAGGAACTGTTCTAAAGCAAAAAGTGAATGAAACTACATTCTTTGTGAAAAGCATGCTTGATAAGGACCGTAAATATGAGTTATCAAAGATAGCTTTCTCTTCAGGTGAAGGCCCTTCTAGTAGAACTATAGATGCTCCAATTAGACTTAAAATAAAAGAAATTAATACTCCTTTTGGGATAATTTCAATAACGAGTGTCAAGAGGATAACTTTGTATTGTTTTGTTTCGTTCTGTTGTTTTGTTTTTATTATTTTATTAGTATGGCTGATACGCACAAAAGCAAATAAGATAAAGAAAACACCTTTAGAGATCTTTATAGAGAAAATGAATGCTATTGAAAATAGCTTGTCAAACGATAACTTGCGACAGAGTATTTCAAGTCTTTCCCAACCTTTAGTGGATATTTTGCAACACAAATATTCACTTGTTATGTTACGAAAAGATGCCTATGGATGTATTGATGCACTTAACCGGTCAAAAGAAGTGTCTGATGAGCAAAAAGCGAAGTTCATTTCAATCTTAGGAACAATAAATCTGTTAAGGTTCTCTGATAAGAAAATTGAGATCAATGAGGCTAAGGCCCTTATTCTTGAAATACGATCAGAATTACTGGGGAGCGAAAAAAATGATATTCAATGATCCATTGTTTTTACTTTTCATTCCTTTGTTTTTCTTCTGTTTGTTAGCTTTCAAGATAAAAGGTACAAAACAAAACTTTCTTATTATTTCTTCAACAAAGGCATTTAAAAATAATTTTGATCTTAAAAGTTTTATTGTATCAAGGATACATTATCTCAGGATAATTATTTTTGTTCTTGTTTGTATTGCTGCTGCAAGACCGCAATTTGTCATTGAACAGGAAAAACAGCATTATGGTATAGCTATCATGCTTGTTATGGATTGTTCAAGTACAATGCTAGCGGAAGATCTGACTTTATCAGCAACAGGGGTTACAGCCCTTGTTGATAAAAGCAAAAAAAAACATAGCAATAGACTGGATAATCTTAAGGCCATTGC
>JAQVOV010000066.1 GCA_028702395.1 Candidatus Omnitrophota bacterium | reverse complement strand
GATTTTCAAAAACTCAATTCAATAATGCTTCGTATGTTGACCAGTGCATAAAGACAACAAACAAGCTACTTGTATTAGACAAAACAACATCTAAATGGTATACTGTTTTAAAACAGAAAGGGGATATTATGCATGCAATGCATTATGTTGGTTTTCTAGCAGCAGTTATGACTACAATTTCTTTTCTTCCTCAGGCTCTACGTACTATAAAAACAAAAGAGACGAAAGATCTTTCTTTATGGATGTATATTTTTCTAAATACGGGATTAGCGTTGTGGCTTATTTACGGAATATGGCTTCATTCATGGCCTATCATATTGGCAAATGCGATCAGTTTGGTTTTTTGTTTGATTATTTTAGGGATGAAGATGATATATAAATAGCCGTTAGCTATTAGCCATTAGCTATTAGTTTATGGAAGGTTCCAGATAGATTTTTAAGTAAAAAGTAAAAAGGTAAAAGAAAAAAGGCTGGAACGTCCTGAACGAGGTTTTGTAGGGGCGGTCGTCCCGACCGCCCTAAAAGATTGGTGATTGGCAAAGTGCATAAGCGTGATGGATTTAGACACGAGCTTTGAGCTACGCGCCGCGAGCTAGTTGAACATTCTGAATAGGGTTGAGAGGCGTGTTAGAAACCAGAAACCAGAGAACTCTATATACGGTTTATCTTTAAATCAATTAATACTGGTCACTGTTTCAAGACGATCATCATAAGGGGGCTGAAAATGAACGATACTTTTTTTATAACGATCTTGCTGATCTTTATAGGAACATTCGTTGGAACATTTTTAAAAAGCAGATCAAAAGATAGATGTTTAAAAGACTTTTGTTGTTTTCCTGTCACCCTTGTAAAAAAGGATGGGATAAAAATAACAGGCAGACTTAGTCTTGAAAGTTCTGCTATGGAAATTATTTTTGAAAAAAAACCTTTGGCTATTGATGGGAAATATTCTGTGATCAATCATCTTATTTATAAACGGGAATATAGTGATATCGCGTATATTATACGTTTTATAGATAGCCTTTCTGAAGAGCAAAAAAAATTGCGGAATGTAAGCTTAAAAAGAACTATTAAACCTAAGCTTTTTTCAAGAATAGGAAGGCATACGCGAAATGTTTTTGCTACTATAAGAGATTCCGTTATGGAAGTTGTTTCACTTGTTATGGGGAGAGTTAAAACTATGGGAGCAATGGGAAAGGTTTTGTCAGGTCAGGACAAGTATGTTTCTCAGCTTCAGGGAGAAGTTGCAGGCGCTTTTGGATTTGCATATGAAGCAATACTGGAAAGATATATTGGTAAAGAAGTTGTTTTTTTCTTGCAGAATGACTCAAAAGGCCCTTCTTATAAAGGTGTACTAAAAGAGTATACTGCTGAATATTTGGAATTATTGGATGTGGATCATTTAAAAGAAGAAGGAGAAAATGTCAAAGCAGATATTATTGTACCTCGTTCTTTAGCTGTTGTAAGGCATGCGGCGGTGTGTTTGTGAGTCATGTGTCTATGAGTAATGTGTCTGTGCGTCATGAGTAGTGTGTCATGGGTCTGCTGTGGAAAACTAAATGTGCGTTATGCGCTACGAGTCACGAGCTTAAAGATATTCTTAATTTTCATGAATTGTAGGGGCGTATTGCAATACGCCCCTACAAAAACCTCGTTCATGCGCGCAACGCGCAGCTCGTGGCTAATTTTTTTCAGGCTTTACGATAGGCAATTTGCGATTGGCAATTAGCGATATGCGCTTTGCCAAAATCCATTATAAAATGGCGCATCTCGATGCGCCCCTACAAAAACCGTTATTTAGAACTTTCTTTTTTTTTCATTTTATCTGCAAATTTTTCATTTGGGCCATCGAGGGCGATGGCCCCTACGAAAACTATTCAGGACGTTCCACAAGCGCGTTGCTCGTAGCTCGGAGCGCGTGGCTAAAACCCTTTCGCTTTACGATATGCAATTTGCGATATGCGATTGGCGATATGCGCTTTGCCAAATAACAACCAGTTCAACTAGTACAACTAGTCAAACTATTCGTCGCAAATCTATACAAATTTCTCACTTGACTTCTCGAATATATAATATTACAATAGCAACGATAGATAACAAGCCCGCTTACGGCGGGATTTATATTTTAGGCCTCGAGCAGCGAGCCACGCGCTGCGAGCTTTTACTCAAACTTTAGAATTCTGTTAAAGCTTGTAGCGCGAAGCTCGTAGCTCGTGGCGCGTAGCACAAATGGAGATTAGCATGGATAAGGCTTACCCTTTCAACGAAATAGACCCTAAATGGCAAAAATACTGGAAAGATAATAAATGTTTTGCAGTAGATACAAAAGATACTGCAAAAAAATTCTATTGTCTTATGATGTTCCCATATCCTTCAGCAGCATTGCATGTAGGTCACGGTAGAAATTATATTATAGGTGATGTTGTTGCAAGGTATAAGAAAATGCAAGGTTATAATGTGTTAGCACCTATGGGTTGGGACGCTTTTGGTTTACCTGCAGAAAATGCTGCCATAAAGAACAATATACATCCGAGAATATCTACTATGAATAACATTGCCACTATGAAAAAACAGCTTGGCGCATGGGGTGTATGTTATGATTGGTCACGCGAAGTTGCATCTTGCATGCCTGATTATTATAAATGGACACAATGGATATTTCTTCAACTTTACAAAAAAGGACTCGCATATAAGAAAAAAGCATCAGTTAATTGGTGTTCATCTTGTGCTACTGTACTTGCCAATGAACAAGTTGTAGACGGAAAATGTGAAAGGTGTTCAACTGAAGTTGAACAAAAAGATCTTGAGCAGTGGTTTTTTAAAATAACGGATTATGCAGAACGTTTATTAACAGATCTGAATAAACTAAAGAATTGGCCTGAAAGAGTAAAAACTATGCAGGCTAACTGGATAGGCAAGAGTGTTGGTGTTGAAATACATTTTCCTATAGAAGGAACTGAAAAACAACTCACATGTTTTACTACGCGAGTGGATACTATTTTCGGAGCTACTTACATGGTGCTTGCAGCAGAACATCCGGATGTTCCTGAACTTATCAAAGATGCTAAGAACAAAAATGAAATATTAGACTTTATTGATGAAGTAAGACATGAGAACAAGGAGAGTAGATTAAAAGATACCTTAGAGAAAAAAGGTGTTTTTACAGGGCGATATGTAATAAACCCTGTTAACGGCAAAAAAATTCCTTTATGGATAGCCAATTATGTATTAATGAATTACGGCACAGGAGCTGTTATGGCTGTTCCTACACACGATCAGAGAGATTTCGAGTTTGCAGCAAAGTATAAACTGGAAAAGATCGTTGTTATAGATGATCCTAAATTTTCATTAGATGCACAGTTAATGAAAGAAGCATATGAAAAACAGGGTATATTAGTCAATTCACAACAATTCAATGGAATGAACAATAAAGAAGCTATGGAAAAAATAGCTGATTGGATGGAAGAAAAAGGTATAGGCAAAAGAAGCATTCAGTTCAAATTGAGAGATTGGCTTATTTCACGTCAAAGATATTGGGGCGCGCCTATTCCAATGGTATATTGTGAAAAATGCGGGATAGTTCCTGTTAAAGAAGAAGAGTTACCTGTTCTTCTTCCTGAAACAGTCGAGTTTAAACCTACAGGTGAATCTCCGTTAAAAGGAAACTCGGATTTTGTAAATACAACATGCCCTAATTGCAAAGGTAAAGCTAAAAGAGAAATCGATACCATGGATACTTTTGTTGACTCAAGCTGGTATTTCCTTCGATATATTTCCCCGAAAAATAAAGAACTTCCTTTCGTAAAAGAAGATGTTGATAAATGGTTACCTGTTGATCAGTATATAGGTGGAGTTGAACATGCTATTTTGCATCTTCTCTATTCAAGATTTATTACAAAAGTTCTTTGTGATATGGAACATATAGGATTTGATGAACCATTTAAAAATCTTTTTACTCAAGGGATGATCATCAAAGATGGTTTTAAAATGTCAAAATCAAAAGGAAATGTAGTAGCGCCTGATCCTTTAATAGAAAAATACGGAGCAGATACTGTAAGAGTTTATACACTTTTTATCGGGCCGCCTGAAAAAGATGCAGAATGGGAAGATAGAGCAGTGGAAGGTTCATATAGATTCCTTGCAAGAGTATGGAGACTTGTAGAAGCTCTTGTAGAACAAAATAAAACAAGTGTAGTTCCATCAAAAGAAATAACATCCCTAAAAAGAAAAACGCACCAAACAATAAAAAAAGTCACTTACTGCATTGAAGATGGGTTTAGATGCAATACTGCTATAAGCGGTATAATGGAACTAGTTAATGATATCTATACCTGTAAAGATGATACAGATATTACAGAAGCAGTACATACAACAGTTCTTCTTTTATATCCTTTTGCACCACATGTGTGTGACGAAATGTGGAGCATGTTAGGCAATGAAAGAGATTTATTAAAACAAAAATGGCCTAAGTATGATGAGGATATTGCGAAAGAAACAGAGATCACTATGCCAGTCCAAATAAAAGGAAAGTTAAGGACAAAAGTACAAGTAGCTCCGGGCATTGATGAATCCTCTTTAAAAGAATTGGTTCTTAACGATGAAAAAACCAAGAACTGGATAGAAGGTAAACAGATCATTAAATGGATCATTGTTCCTGATAAAATGGTCAATATCATTATAAAAGATTAGCATGTTCGCCTTCTTTAGGGGCAGTAATTATGCAGGAAATATTTTTTATGAATAAGCGGGAGAGGATAACAATATTCTTTCTCGCTTTTTTTATTGTTATTGCAGCTTTTGGGAAAATGATTTTAGAAGACATTAAAGAGCATCAAACAATTTTTGAAAGGTATGACTTTGACAAAAAGCTCAATATTAACAATGCAACTGAGCTTGAACTTATCCGTCTTCCTGGTGTCGGAAGAGTTACAGCTTCGCGTATCATTTCCTTTAGAGAGCTCAATGGCTCCATTGATGATGCAGAAGATCTCAGTAAAGTCAAAGGGCTTGGTGAAAAAAAAGTAAAAAAAATAGAAGAGTATATAACTTATAATTAGGGAATTTCATGAGAAAATATCCAATGTTCATCTTAGGGTTGCTTTTTTGTTTTGGTATAATTTTATCTGCCAAAGGGTTTTTGGGTTCATTTTTTGCAGGCATATTTTTTTTAGTAACTACTATCATTTTTCTTTGCACTTTAAATAAAAAGGTAGCTTCACATTTTTTGCTGATATTAATAGTTGTTGGCGCAGGAATGTTAAACCACATTTTTTATAATACTATTCCGAAAAAATGCATATCAAAATACTTGTCTAATACAAAAGAAAACAAGTTCATTATAGGGAAGATCGTAAATGACCCTGTTTTTTTCAGGGATAGATTTTATCAGCCTAAACAAGACCTTCTCATTGAAGTTTTTCAAATAGGACAAGGAGAAACCGCAAAAAAGGTCTCAGGAAAGATCAAGGGTACTTTCTATTTAGAAGGGCATACGGTTTTAAAGTATGGACAGACAATAGCTTTTAATTGTCAGATATCTTTGCCTGAAAACTACAGTAAAAACGATGGGTTTGATTACAGAAAATATTTGTTCAGAAAAAAGATATATGGAGTATTTAAGATAAGTTCATCAGACAAAATGAAAGTAATAGAAGAACTTAAAGGCGTCAGAGATGTTGTTAAAAGTAAAGCCTTTTACTTAAAGGATCTTTTTAGGCAGAAAATACAGATATATATTACCCCGCCTTATTCTGAGATCGTTATTGCTATGCTTTTGGGTGACAGGCAAAATTTGCCTGAAAGTATTAAAACCCTTTTTATTAACACAGGCACAATGCATGTTCTTGCTATTAGTGGTTTACATGTTGGAATAATTTGTGCAGTATTTTTTCTGATGTTAAAGATACTGCGCCTTCCTTATAAAGGAAGGATCGTAATAGTTGTGATCCTTCTTATCCTGTATGCTATCATGGTTGGTGCAAGGGCATCTGTTTGGCGTGCGTCTATGATGAGTGTAATGGTATTACTGGGAATTCTATATGATAAAAAAGTAAATATTTTAAACATAATCGGGCTTACTTTTTGGATCATGTTGGTGATTGATCCGAATTATATTTATGACCCTGGATTTATCATGTCATATATGTGTGTTTTTTCTATAGTTATAACAGCGCCTTTGTTCTTTAATTTAGGCAAAAATATTTTTTTTAAGGGAAAGAAAACCTTGATAAAACGAATAAGTCTATGGGTTTGGGAAAGTTTAACGGTATCGTTTAGCGCATGGGTTGGGGTAATGCCTGTGAGTGCATATTTTTTCCATATTATAACACCTGCAAGTATTTTAGTTAATCTTTTAGCAGTTCCTTTATGTGCGATCATTGTAAGCTTAGGGATATTATTTTTTATATCTATAGTTTTGTTGAAGCCATTAGTTGCTTCATTGGCATGGCTTGTACAGCTCATGTGCGGTTTGTTGGTAGAAAGTTTAAAAAAAATGGAATTTTTAGGATTATCCTCTTTTTCCGTTTCTGAAAAAACATGGTATTGTTTATGGATTTTCTATGTTTTCTACTTTATTATTATATGGAATATCAGGTTTTTTATGAGGAATTCACAAAGAAGTACAGAAAATACATGGAAATAATAAGTTTTTATAGACGATGAATAGGGGCTGGATGTCTATAAGGTTAAGAATGCAAAAGTTACATTTTCGTGACACTAATTACATATAATCTATGATATACTTTATCCAAGCAAAGATTCCAATAAACGTTATAATAAAAAAGGGAGCATTATGTTAGATTTTGGAGAAAAACGAAAACACAAAAGAGTGGATCTTAACATTCCTTTGCAATATAGACAATTGCATGGGGATAAAAAGATCACAGGCACGCTTACCAGGAATTTAAGTGAAGGCGGTGTTAAGTTCAAGACAGACCAGTTTGTTTCTCTTGCATGCAGAATGATAATTGAAGTGGTTCTTCCTGAAGAGATAAAGCCTATAAAAGCAATAGCTAAAGTTGCTTGGATAAAAAAGTTGTCCGCAGGTGACAATTATGAAATAGGCAATCAGTTTTTGGATATGACAAAGGAAGATAAGCATCTTATATCATCTTATGTAAGGAAAGCAGCTGAACAAGGGTTAGAAACACCGGAATTCTAGATCACAAGAAATAGTGTCCTTACATAATGCTGTTTGTATCCGTATAAATAGAATTTGCTGCGATTTTATCTTTTCTTTTACCTATCTTCAATGGTATAATATAATCAAATATTCAATTAAAAATCTCAAAGAGGGAGTTCATGAAAGCTTTTTTTAGAAGACATAAAGTTTTATCTATAAGTTTGTTGTGTTTTGTATTGATCAACTTGTATTCTGCAATCCCGCTAGTGTTTTTTTATTTCCAAAAAATTCCTGATAAAATAGATCTAAACCAGCAAATCATAAAAGAACTTGAAGAAAAGCAAGGGAACAATTTCGAGTTTATTGTTATGAGCGATACTTCTTCAGGACTATTTGTTATGGAATCAACTACTTTAAAACTAATTTCACGAATAAATGCTGAAGACAGGTTTACAGGAAAAACAGACATTGATTTTGTTGTTAATGTAGGGGATGTTACTTTTAGAGGAAAAGAAAAACAATATAAAAATTATATAAAGATAAAGGATCGCATTAAATTTCCTGTTATCAGTGTTATAGGTAATCATGATGATGACATTGATAATGGAGAAAAGGGAATGGAGCTTTTTAATAAATATTGCGGAAGCGAGGAATTTTCTTTTATTGATAGAAACTCGTATTTTATAGGTTTAGATAATAAGGGAGGAGATCTTACTGAAAGTCAGTTAGAGAATTTAGAAAAAGAATTGAACAATGCTAAAGAATATGAGAACATCTTTATTTTTATGCACAAACCTCCGTTCAATCCTTATCAGCAGTCATGGTATAGAATAGAGAATAGTGATTGGAGTTATAGGTTCATGAAGATGTGTGAAAAGTATAATGTAGATATGGTTTTTTCAGGGCATGAATATATTTCTAAGGTAATCGATTTTGGCGGAGTAAAATATGCT
>JAQVOV010000065.1 GCA_028702395.1 Candidatus Omnitrophota bacterium | reverse complement strand
AAAAGTGTATTTGATGATAGTATAGTTGATAGATTAAGAAATAGATATAGAGAGGATTTTCAAGAATATACAATGACACAAGACACGCGGGTTATAGAAGCCGTAAAACATCAGTATCATCAACTTAATCCAACAACAATAGAGCAGGGAGTTTCAGAGTATTCTATATTTTTGGCGCCTGAAAATTTTGATCAGGTAAGAGAAAATGCACCAGAAGAAGATCATATAAGATGGACTACTTCGCAGGATTATTATTTGCCGTATGATTTTAGAGGAAGAAGAGTAATAACCCGTTTAGAGAATAGCATAGTTTTCCCTGTTCATTTTGATGGAGAAGGGCAGGCAATGCATTCTTTTGAGATGGGTATTGATTCTCTGGATATTGTTCGGGAATATGTTACAAGTAAAGGGATCACCTTCGAAGATATAATTAATGATTTCCCTGAACAGATTAATGATGATCAGAGGATACAAAAGCTCATAAAAGCTATCAGAGAGAATTTTTCAATATCAGAAGTAACAGAAATGTCGGTTGTGGATGAAATAACATGGGTTAGGACAACAACAGACGATGGTGAGGCTTATATTGGGCCGTCTACTAATCCCAACATGAATACCAGGCAGATAAAGATACCAGATGATCCATATGGAAGGGACATAATGGTTATATCTCCTGCAAAATATGAGGATCAAGAAGGAAGAACGGTTATTTTTAACATGTGGTGGGAGGCTGATACCAGCAATGCTCCACGGGGTGTTGTTCCTGGAACAGCTGAATTTTATAATTATAAAGGCAGTATTCTCTCAGATAGATCTACTTTTAGCAGAGACATTCAGGCTTATATGGTAGATGAACGTATTGATGGTGAACGGATAAAATATTTGTTGTGGCTTCCTTCAAGAGAAACCGAAAATATTGAAGGGTTGAGAAGTGTTCATGGTTATGTGTATGATACTGTAAGTGATAAATTTCAGACAGGAGTAGCAGTTACTATAGATGGTAGTACAGCGATTAGTATGTTCGATCAGCAATATTCGCGAATGGCAAATTCTTTGTTCTCTGATCTAAAATATGGATTTGGCCTTCCGGAAAATACTAGTATTGCTACTTCAGGCAAAGAACTTGTCATACAAAATCTCTCGGATATTAATTACAGATCTCTTATATCTGTTAACGATAAAGGTTATATTACAAATATTACTATTGAGGAGATCTATTCTGTTGAAGGACAGGGTGAACAGCAAAAGCAAATAACAGAAGCAATTACCTTAACGGTACGACCATTTACATTATCATTAGAGCAGCGCTCTATGTCTGATCTAAGGCAGGATATTTCAAGAGTATTAGACATAGTTTATAAAGGAAAAGAGAAAGGATTGTCACCTTCACAAATAGCTTTAGCACTTAAACAGTATTTCGCACATGGAACAGGAGCTTTGTATGATGTTATTTATCACAGGTATGAAAATGGTGTTGAACAAACAGCTTTAATGCAGAGAATGGATAATTTTGAAGGTGCAAAACAGCAGATAATTAAAATAACAGCTATAGTTTCAGTTGTATTAGTAATATTGTTTGCTTTAGGAAGGTTTTTAAGGGGCAGACAGAAAAGAGAATTTAAAAAGAAAACACCTATTATAGGAGGAACTGGAGAAGGAGAAGGCTCTGATCAAGGAACTAGCATTAGTGTTTCTTCAGAAGGAACTGTTTCTGTGCAAGCTATTGAAGATATGGTTATTAGTACTCTTTCTAGTTATGGGTTTGATAAAGATACAACTTCTGCAACTGCAACAAGAATTCTTTATAATATCAATAGTAGGTTAGTAACAGGTGAAGCTTTTGAAGATATACTGAAAAGTGAATTTGTAGAATTTCTTGAATGGCATACTTCTTATGGAGAATCAGTTCTAAAAAATGTGTATACACAGACAGAGCTTCTTAATATGTTGATCCTAAAACAATTATGTTATACATATGCTACGAAATTCAAATCTTCAACCAGCAATTTTGTGTATTATCTTTTTGATTATGGGCTTGCGAATATGGCAGATATGCCTGAAATAACAGTCAGTGTAAATATAGGGCAAATAATCATTAAAGAAGAAGCTGTATGGTTCAATGCAATGAAAAAGTGGTCTATAGGCGATGATAAAAAACTCAAGGCAGATGTTATAACAATCGAAAACATGAACAAGTTACTGCAGAACAGAACTTTTCTAGGGGATTATAGAATACAGAGAAAAGCCAATAACGAAAGTCAATTTTTACTTAGTCTTACAAAGGCGGAAATAATAAAGAAATACGGCATTTATCATGACAGACAAGGTGGGTTTTTTAATATTGTAGGAGCCTATTACTTTTTCAAGACGCAGATGTATACAATATTGTCTCTGACAAGTGCTGGTCTTTTATGTTTTTCATTGCTTTCCTGGCTTATTCATCCAGCTGTAAATAGTATAGTTGTTTCTATAAATCCAATGTATACTTTTGTGCCTGGGATACTTCTGCTTATGATCGGAACGATAACAGCAAAAGGCAAGTTTTTTACAGATATATATAAAGCTTTTAAAAGCCCTGATAAAGATATAAGGAACAATATGCTTATAAGTCTCGCTCATATAGGCACAACTGTGATATTATGGGCATTATGGAATTATTTTATATCAATTCATTTGGCAGTTCCACTACTGCATATGGTTACAGGAGCATTTAATCCAAATACAGGAATGTTTCTATACAGTTTTGTAACGTTTTTACTTGTATATATTCCAGCTTTTATGTTGAGTAAACCAGGTAATAAAGATCTTACAACTAGAGTAGAAAAAAGAATAGACAAAATAGGCTCTGCCCCAAAAATAAAAGCCATGATAAACTGGATGACATCAGTACCTGTTTTAAATTTCCTCTTTATAGGAAAATCAAAACAATTTATTAGTTCTTTAGTTAAAGCTCTAGTTGTATGGGCTTTTGCCTTTTTAATTCCAGGATTTTTTGTTCCACAACAAATGTATGTTTTGCTTTTTCTTTTACCTTTTGCACTATTTATTCCTTTGAGTTATTTTTCTGCTTATTATCAGGTTCAGGGTATTTTTGGATTTTTATATGGAGAGTATATAGGATTAGGTAAATATACTGGTTTGAAGAACTTTAAAACATCTTTAGCAGAAGCTAAAAAAGCAATGCTTGAAAAAGCCCCTTTTGGCGAAGAAGGCTGGACAATTATATGGGATAGCATTGTGGATAATTTATATTATGAAGATAAAATAACAAAACAGACCAGAGATGCTCTTAAGCAAGGAGATATAGGTGATCTTAAAAATAACGAAGAGGCCCAAAAGCGTATTCTTATGACTTTAAAAGGATTCTCTATGGATTTTCCAGCAATAACTTCATGGGAAGAGATACCATCCCAATCTATGGTGTTCACTTCTGCTGGAGAACCTATTGCTTTTTATTTTGACCAAGGAGGAGCAGAATTTGATCTTAATTATAAACACGATACAGGATATACAAAATTAACATATTTAATTAAACAACATAAACAGGAATGGGATATTTTCTTACAAAGATTACAAGACCTTTTTGGGGATGATGTTAATGATTTCTGCGAATATGTTAGAGATATTGAAGGATGGGATACTCTATCTATTAAAGGGACATCTGTGAGCGTGATAAAGAACGGTGAAGAAAGAAGATTTGATATAGCCCAGTTACGGGATGTATCAGGGCCAGATTCACTTACAAATAATATGGATTTTGCAGAGATGCTAGGATTCTGGGCTAACATGAGATTTACAGGATTGTATAGATCCATATACGGATTCGTTTCAACAAGAAAAGCATATAAAGTATATGCAAAAGCATGCGGGATAGCAGATGCCGATATTGAAAAAGAGGTTGATAGTAAACTTCAGGTTGTGATGGACATGCAGACTTTTCAAAGTGAAAAAGAATTTGCAAAAAAACAAGTATATAGACTTATGGAATTAAATCCATATCTTGAACTTGATTATATAGGAACAATAGACGGATTGCCTCATAATATGTTGGATAAATATAATACTCAGACAGGTCAAGTAGAAACTATAGAAAAAGTGCCTTGGCCAGATACAGCCAACAGATGGGGGTTAATGCTTCATACTATTTCTAAATATAAATGTGAGAATCAGGATAATTATGTTCCATTTTTAAAGGGTAAATATGTGTTCTTTGCAGATGGAACATCTGCTGCAAGAGTGGAAGATGTTTTTAGGCAGATACATTCTTTAATGGAATTTGAAAATGATGATAATTTGAAGCTTATGGTGTACAGGGAATATCTGTTTTCTGATACGAATAACTGGACAGCGGAATGTATTGCTTATGCTGATTGGGTATGGTCAACTATTACCCAAAGAAATCTACATATGATGGGAGCACAGGGGTTTTACGGACATAGTGGTATAGTTCCATAAAAAGCTTTACAGGAATACGGGCCTTTGCAGGTTGATTATGTTAGTGAAGATATAGCGTTACCTATGGCATTGTGGGCTATGGGTAAAGGATATAAGACAAAACAGATAGAATATGCACAGTTCGGTAAAGCAAGAGATGTTAGTTTTCATGGTCCTGCAGCAGCGCATTTTAAATATCCTGCAGGTTCAATGGAAGTCTGGACAGGTTCATCAGGGCAGGATTTCGCTAAAAGCAAAGGGACTTTTTGGTGGCAGAAATATACAACAAATTTAACGTTTGGATTTTTAAATAGAAAACCTTTAGTCTTTTTTGCCATAGTATCATATATTCTTATACAGTTGTTTTTAGGACAATCTTATACAATTAATATGCCTGGAGAAATATTCTTAGGTCTTTTGGCAGTTATTATTTCTCAAATGATATCCATTCCAGGTATTCTAAATAAAATGCTTGAAGATGGTAAACTTAAAGGTGCATATGATGTTTTTGGACTTATTATTCCTTCTGCTTTAGCAGTAGGAATAGCTTATTTATTTATACCTTATACAAGCTTGGCAATTATAACAGCTGGGATTATCGCCGTAGTATCAGGAAGTAAAATTTTAAATGCTATATATAGATATTATAGATTTGATGACTCCAGAACAATAGGAAAAATGATAGGTTTATTCCCTAAACTGGTATTACTCTTTCCTGCATATGTTCCATTATATGCTGCAGGTGCATTTGACGGTTTAAGAGGGAAAGCATCATTTATAAGAACAGTAAGAGGATGGAGGCTTGATAGGCTTAATCTTATTTTGAAAGATGCAAAAGATGTTATGCCAAGTTTTTGGCAGCAGATATTCGTTTCGTGGGCAATGATAGCAACTATAAGTCTTAGTATAAAGATATGGTATAGTTTTCCTCTTATATATTCAGGACTATTTATGCTTTCAGTTGTTTTATGGGGATTAACACCTTTTCTTTCTGATATGACAGGAAAAACATATAAAGTACCTGCAACTATAGGATATAGTATTACTCTTATTTCAATGGGACTTTTCTTTTATCTACTGGCACCTATATTACCTGCACAGTCCTTACTTATACCTCTTACATCTGTAGGGTTTACTTTTCTTTTCAGCATAGCACCTGATCTTACAGCTAAGATCATGGGTGTTAAAACAACTAGAGAAGATTTTCTTAAGGAAGCTGCAAGGAATATTTCTAAAGGTGAAATGACATATGAAAGAATGGAAGCAGAATGGGAAAATATAAAGAACGCATCAAAAGGAGCACTAACGCCTACAGATAAAGTTTTTTTCTTGGATAAAGAAAAAATGAAGGATATGCTGATAACAATTTTTGCAAAAGAATTCTTTAAGATTACTAGAAATATAGGATTAGCTGAAAAGGATAAGAAATGGAAAAGATTTTTAAATAATTATAAAGGATATATTAAAGATAATGACAAGGTTTCTTTTGAAAAGAAGATCAAGGAATTACTTATAGATGATTTTGTGAAAGAAAAGCTTATAAAAGATAACAAAAAGTTAGAGGGTAGAGAAGGCGAATGGGACGCATTGGTAAAAAGATATAATGTATTTCTTTCTCCTGAAGATAAAGATGCTTTTAAACAAAAACTAAAAGAAGCATTGGTAAAGAAATTTGTGGAAGGGTTTACGCAAAAACCTGAAAAAATGAAAACATGGCAGCTTCAAATGAATGACCAGATCAAGACATATGCTGATATTTTCATTGAAAGTGATGGGAATAATATTGAGCAGGAATTTAAAAAGGAATTAATAAAAAATCTTGTAGTAAATATTGGACAAGTGTTTAATCCTGTTAGAGCAAAAAACATTCAATGGGAATTAGTGATGGGTAGACGACAGGAAATCTTTCCTGTTGAAGAGGATAGACTTTCTTTTGATCAAATGTTAAAAGAAGCTTTCGTAGATGATCTTGTGGCATTTTTCCTCCAATTTCCAAAAATCAGTGAACAGGAAAAAGAACAGCGCTGGGAATATCTTAAGAATAATTCATGGGAGCTTATAAGTGAGGGGGATAGAGAATACTTTAATGAAGAGCTTTCGAATGCTAAGGCAAAAGTTGCAAGAAAAGAACAGATATTGAACGAAAAAATAGATGTTATGATGGGAGACCGCCGCAGGTTAGAGGATATATCAGGAGAGTGGAAAACGTTGTTAAGTGATAATGAAATGTTTTTAAGTAAGGGGGATAGAGCTTTGTTTGACCAAAAACTAGCAGACGCAATTCACACACAACAGCCTGCCCACATGCAGTTAATGATATCAAAGGAAAACTTTGCAGATTATTATGCAGATGGTATAGATTATAAAGGTTTTAATAATGTTGTATTGATCAAAAGACTTTTGAGAGGAAAGACAAAGAAAGTTGAAATGATCGTAGGAGGGTTTGGACTTAAGACTTTTGAAATTGATAATGAACTTATTGTACTTTCAAAAAAGTATGATATAGATATAGAAACAATTATACAAAATGCGATAGGCAATATGCAGCAGACAAGAGGACCAGATGCTTTCAAAAATATGCAGCAAGGGCCAATCTATATCTCTCTTCTAGATAGATCAACTTCAATTTTCGAGAACCATACACAAGATAATTTTATAGGAATAAACAGAATATTATTTGATAAGTTATCAGATAAACTTGACAAACAACAATTAAATGCATTGTTAACTATTGGTATAACACATGAACTAATGCATGAAGCAGGATTGTCAGGTAACACTGAAGAAGATGAAATGGTTCTTTCAATAGAAGATGTATCAAGACTTTTCAGAATATTATCTTTAGACGAGATAAAACAAATGAAAACAATATTAGAAGGTATATTTGAAAAGGGAATGTTCTTGGAAGAATTGGAAAAACAGATATCAGAAAAAGAACAAATAAAGACCTTTGAATATGAACAAGGTATAAAAGCATTGGAAGCTATGGTAGTTAACCGATATGAACAGGCACAAAAAGATAATAAAAAAGTAATAATTACTTTTGACGGTGATCCTGGTACTGGAAAAAGTTTTACAGCTGAACAATTCAAAACAAATGTTGAAAAACTTTTCCCTAATGCTAGAGTTAAAGTAATGGATATGGATGCTTTTAGTCAGAAATCAGATATAGAGAACCAAGAAGTTGTTTATGAGTTTATATATAAACAAATGCAAGCAGAACAAGACACTTTTGATGTTTATATTTTAAGTGGTATAGGTGTAGGGTATAAAACACAATATGATCTTGATCCGTTCGATTTTGATCAGGTTTTACAGGATTGGGTAATGGATAATGAATTTTTATATGTTGAAGTCAGTGCTTCAGAAAATGTTCGTAGACAAAGAATGTCAGTAAGAGATGGTATTAAACTAAGAGATGAATATATTGAGCATATGACAAATGATGTAAAACATGAAACAGAGGATGTTTTAGGTAACCCTGTACACTATGATCTTAGAATTGATACAAGTAAAGCAGGAGAAATCAAAGCGCCTGCTACACCAGACAAGGTTCTTATAGGTATACCTTTCACAGAAGATCAGGCCCTTTTAGATAAAGCAAAAGCACAGTTTGCTAAGTATGATTTTATTGAGACTGTTGTTTTACGGAGTGAAGATGCGTTAATGGTATTACAGGATATAGCAGAAGAAAAAGGTATTGGATTTGCTGCAATGTTTGATATTAACAAAGCTGATCAAAAAGGTATTAATGTTAGTGTTATGGCAGATCTATTTGTTAAACAGTTAGATATAAATAGATTCAATATAGTATATGCACATTTAGCAGAGTTAAACCCGGATGCTATTGCTGATAAAGATGTTGCCCAGTTGCAAGATATTTTAACTATTGTTACAGATCAACTTATGTCATTACAGAACTATAGTATAGATGAAAAGATAGCACTTTCTTCACAAGGATATTGGCAGTTAAGAGGGTTAACAGCAGATCCTTCAGTGTTAGAAGCAGGAACATTGTTCTCGCAATTAAGTAAAATAGATGCTGTACATGCTGCAGTTGTAAGTAATGTTATGGTAGAAGCTGATCCATCTTTGATAGCTAAGATAAAAGTTAAAAAGCTTA
>JAQVOV010000064.1 GCA_028702395.1 Candidatus Omnitrophota bacterium | reverse complement strand
TTTTATTCAAATACAGATAAGGATAGTTTTGATATACAGGTCACTTATCTGACACGAGGGATAATCTGGAAATGCGATTATGTTCTGCTTTTGGATATCAATGATGTTTTAGCTGATATTTCTGGATGGGTAACTCTTACCAATAATAGTGGCACTGCGTATAAAAATGCTTCTTTAACACTTGTTGCAGGTGATGTGAATCAGGTAGAGCAGGAAAATTACATGCTCAGGGAAGATAGGATGATGATGTCAAAAGCACAATCTGCTCCGCAATTCACTGAGCAGGCTTTTTTTGAATATCACATGTATGATCTTGGAAGAAAGACCAGTATAAATAATAATCAAATGAAGCAAGTAAGCTTACTTGAAGCTCAAGGTTTTTCAGTTGAAAAGGAATATAAAGTTGATTTTCGTAATACCAATTATCATAGGCAGAGAATAACTGATGAGATCAAAGCTCCTGTTGAAGTCACAGTTAATTTTATCAATTCTGAAAAGAATAAACTTGGTATGCCTTTACCTAAAGGAACAGTTAGACTATATAAAGTTGATCCTCAAGGTAGGCAACAGTTCATTGGAGAAGATTCAATTGACCATACACCAAAAGATGAAAAAGTATCAATTAAAGTTGGTGAAGCTTTTGATGTTGTTGCTAAAAAGAAAATGATAGATTATAAAGAAGTTGCACAGGATACGTTTGAAGTGGAATGGGAATTTGTTATAAATAATCATAAGAAGACACCTGTGAAAGTTATAATGTTCGATGCTATAATGGGGCAATGGGATGTAATGAGAAGTACTCACAGAATAGGAAAAGAAAATGCATTTACATTGAGATATGACTTGGATGTTCCTGCTGATGGTGAGCAAAAGGTGGTTTATCGGTTGAAGATAAGGGTTTGAAACTGATATGATTAGCCGTTAGCTATTAGCCATTGACCTTTAGTTTAAGGAATAAAATTGTTTTTTCTTGACCGCAATTTTCCCCACCGAGGAAAATTGCTTAGAACAAAAGCTCGATATTTAATAGGGCTTACCGTGGTCGAGCTTTTGTTATGTCCTTCAAAAACAATTTTATTCCTTCTTACGCTTACAAAAATCAAAAAAAAGGAAGAGAAGGCTATCGCAATTTTTTGGCAGGAGTATAAATGATCCAAAAAATTTATTAGATTGGCTGTTAGCCAATCTAATTCCTGCAATATTTCCTTGAAATATCGCAGGCGATCTAATAGTGTAGAAAAAAAGCCATACAGTTGTATCTCTCTACGGCTTTTTTTCTCTGATGTTTCGGAGTTGAACGTCCTGGATTGAGCTACGAGCTTCGAGCTACTCGCAACGAGCTAGTGGAAAACGTCCTGAATGAGGGTTTGTAGGGGCGTATTGCAATACGCCCCTACTGAGAAAGAGGGAAAAACGCGTAAGACAAGTTACATTTCACCATTTGCGCCATACTCTTAACGATTTACGCAATTGACTTTTATTCTTTTTTATCGTAATATATCAACGAAAAATAAATTGGAGACAGACCTGGTCTATCTCCAATTGATAAATCAAAGGGTGACAGTTCTGAACTTACCACTATGGGGGAAGTTCAGAACTGTCTTCTTTAAATCAATTAATAAGGAGACGCGAATATGTCAGAAATAAAAAAAGTTGCAGTATTAGCAGGAGATGGTATAGGCCCAGAGGTTATGGTTGAAGCCATAAAAGTGCTTGATGCTGTACAAAAAAAATTCAATTTCAAATTGGAGTATTCAGCTGCAGAGGTTGGCGGTGGAGGTATTGATTCGCA
Organism: Candidatus Omnitrophota bacterium; assembly: GCA_028702395.1. Lineage (GTDB taxonomy): Bacteria > Omnitrophota > Gorgyraeia > JABMRN01 > JABMRN01 > JAQVOV01. The sequence goes on along the minus strand of JAQVOV010000064.1, from coordinate 6,836 downwards.
CGGAAAAGCTTTGCCTGAACATACATTAAAACTTTGCGAAGAGAGTGATGCTATTTTATTTGGTTCAGTAGGCGGACCTAAATGGGAAAACTTGCCTCCTGCTCAGCAGCCAGAACGTGCTGCACTTTTGCCATTACGAAAACATTTTGAACTTTTTTGCAATCTTCGTCCTGCTGTTCTTTTTAAAGATCTTGCTAAGAACAGCCCGTTAAAATTTGAAACTGTTAAAAATGGTTTTGATATTCTTTGTGTAAGAGAACTTACTGGCGGTATTTATTTCGGACAGCCAAAAGGTAGAGATGGTGTTGGCCAAAATGAAAAAGCATATGATACACTTGTTTATACAAGAGCAGAAATTGAAAGAATAGCTAAACTTGGTTTTGAATTTGCTATGAAACGAAGAAAAAAACTTACTTCAGTTGATAAAGCAAATGTTTTAACATCAATGGTCATGTGGAGGGAAATTGTTACAAATGTCGCAAAAAACTACCCTGAAGTGGCGCTTGAACACATATATATAGACAATGCTACTATGCAGTTGTTAAAAAGGCCTTTTGATTTTGATGTCCTTTTATGTGGGAATATGTTTGGTGATATTATATCAGATGAATGTGCAATGCTAACAGGTTCAATTGGTCTTTTAAGCTCAGCAAGTTTGAACAAAGATAATTTCGGATTATATGAGCCAGCTGGGGGTTCTGCTCCTGATATTGCAGGTAAAGGAATTGCTAATCCTATTGCACAAATTTTGAGTGGTGCAATGATGTTAAAGTACAGTTTTGGACTTGATCAAGCTTCACAAGCAATATATGATGCAGTTTCAAAAACTCTTTCTGATGGACTTCGCACTGGAGATATTGCAGGGGAGAACGATAAAGTTATAGGGACGCATGAAATGGGAGATGCTATAGTTACAAGAATATAATGGAGATAATATTTTGAAAAAATATAATAAACCATGTATAAAATCTATTCCACTTGATCCTGATCAGGCAGTTCTTGAAGTTTGTAAAGTTGGGGGGGCATATTTTTCGAATACAGTACAATGTAAGTATCATGGCACAGGTCTGTTGGGGCCATTTTTTGCTTGTCCGGTTCCTGTTAAAGGTGTTGCTACAATAACTATTTGGAATAGAAATGATCTGACACAACAGCCTAGCTAAATATAGAAAATATTCTAAGGAAAAGAGCCCTCTATCATAGATGGCGTATAAAGTAAAAAGTGTGGATGGTCCTGAACAAAAGTTTTGTAGGGGCAATTCATGAATTGCCCCTACAAGAGAACAATAAAAAATATTAATTTTCTTTAAAGTTTTTTATTAACTAACTGTATTTAGGATGTTCCACTCTTTTATCTTTATTCTTTAATCTTTTATCTTAAATATGCTATTAAGGAGTAAGATGATCTTCGAAGCAATAATGCTTATATGTTTCGGGCTTGCCTGGCCATTATCCGTATGGAAATCATTGATGAGCAAAAGTAATGACGGTAAAAGTATATGGTTTTTGATCGTTTGTTTTATTGGTTATCTTTCAGGTATAACATATAAAATATTATTCAATATGAATATTGTGCTGTATTTGTATATTATAAATTGTTGTATGATCGTAGTTGATATATTCCTTTTTATGAGAAATAAAAATTATAACTCTTCATCTATCTAAGAAGATGTTTAAAATATTTTACTGAAAAATCCATCATTGAAAACGATGCTAAAATAGTATAAAATATATTAATGAAAATAAAATACATTAGCCCTAAAATAAAAGTAGTTAAACTTGATCCTGAGCAGGCTTTAATACAGATTTGTGTTATAGGTGGTGCTTATATGTCTCCAGGGAGAAATTCATGTGTTGAAACAGGCACAACTATTGTTACACCTTGTCCTGGAACAGTTCGTGGACAGCAAGGTTCATGGCAGATGGCATCTCCTGTCCCTGAAAGTAGTCCTAGCTAAGAAAAAAAACAAAGCAAAAAACATTAATTCATCTTGGCAATATGTGTTTGTGCAAGATCTTAAATTAAAGTTGTCTTAAAAACTGTCTCTCCAAAAACTTATCAGTTATCTCAATTACAGTTGGTCTGCCATGCGGGCAGGTGAAAGAGTTGTCGCAATTTAAGAGTTGCTCTTTCAATGAATCTGCTTCTTCCGGTTTTAAAATATCTCCGGCTTTGACAGATTTTCTACAAGCACGACGTGCAATATCATTTGGATCGTATCTCGTATCTCGTATCTGGTATCTCGTATCGTCTGTAGACAGAATGTTCATAACAGCTATATCAGGTTTGTTTATTAGTGCAGGATGAGAGTGTATTGCGATAGAATTACCTTTCATCTTAGTTGTATCAAAGCCGATCTTCTCAATGTCATTATGGATATTTTCCCAAACAACGAGCTCTTGAGTAGAAAGATCCAACATAATAGGGAGAAGTAGTCTTTGAACCTCTATCTTTTTCGATAAAAGCTGTTTTAGCAGACTTTCGTAAGTTATACGTTCTTGTGCTGCATGCTGATCAACAATAAGCAATGTTTCATTACTTTCAAACAAAAGATATTTGTTTATGAATTTACCAATATATGCAGCTATGCTTAATTTGTTTGCTAGTGTTTTTTGTGTATAGTTCTCAAGATCTTTTTCAAGAGCTTCTCTGGGTTTATTGTCACCTGTAAAAAGTACGTATTGCTTTGAGTCTTGAGTCTTGAGTCTTGTGTCTTGTGTAAACTTATCTTCAGTCGAGTCTAGGGAAGTATCAGACATTTTTGAAAACTCTTCTTCAAGTTTTTTGAATGATTTATTGAAGGGGATATCAACGCCAAATTTTTTTTCAGTGCTATTTTGTAGTGCATTTTCTGGTTTCTGGCCTCTGGCCTCTGGCTTCTCGCACAAAGTAACCGCTTTCGCTTTTCCATGTTCCATCAAAGCTCTCTCACATGTTCTTCGTAAAAGAGGTATGAACTTTTTCTCATCCTTAAGATTGATCTCACGTTTAGTAGGGTGAATGTTCACATCGATATCTTCATTAGGAAGATGGACAAAACATGCAAAACATGGATGAATGTTTTGAGGGAAGATAAGTTTGTATATTTGATTTATATGGAAACTTATAGCTTTATTGAATACAGGTCTATTGTTAACAAAAATGAATTGCATATCCCGTTTAACTCTTTGTATGTTTATATTACCAAGTATTAACTCTATACTTATTGAATTATCTTCAGATAGTGCTTCGGAGAGTATAAGATCGTCTTTATTTATATTCAATACTTCTGCCATTCTTGAAAGTTTGTTATTATTAGCAGAAAGATCAAGTATAATACGTTCATTATTAGAAAGAGAGAACTTGATGTTCTCATGTAAGATCGAATAGGGAATGACCACATTTAAGATCTGGTTAAGTTCAGTGGAGTCGGTTTTTAAAAATTTTCGCCTGGCAGGTGTATTAAAGAACAATTCCCTTACTTCAATACTTGTACCTTCATTCATTGTATATGGTGTTACAACAGGAGCAGAACCGCCTCTAGCATGTGTTTGCCATCCCATATCAGATTGATGTGTTTTAGTTTTTATTGTTATATCTGCAATTGCCTGCACGCTATATAGCGCTTCACCTCTGAATCCTAAAGAATTAATATTAAAAAGGTCTTCACTTGTTTTGATCTTACTTGTTGAATGGCGTAGAAAAATTTTCTCAAGATCATCTTTTTCCATACCAGTACCAGTATCCTTAACACGTACTAGGATCTTGCCGGCTTTTTCCAATTCGATATCAACAGAATCGGATCCTGCATCAATTGCATTTTCCAGAAGTTCTTTGACTACAGAGGCTGGCCGTTCGATAACTTCGCCAGCAGCGATCTTGCTTATAAGTTCTGGCGGTAAAAGTTCAATTTTGCCCATTGATCTTTCCTTTCCATTTGTTTATCAGTTCAAGAGCGTGCATAGGTGAGATGTCATTAGGATCTATATTAAGAAGATAGTTTTTTATTTTTTGTAATTCCGGATCTTGTTTAGAAGATGGATCAGAAAAAAATGTCATTTGATTTTCTTTTACTATTTTTTTTGTAGACAATTTTTCAGATAGGTCATTAGAGAGTTCAAGCTTTGATAAAATTTCAGAACTTCGCTTTATAACCTCGTTTGGAATACCTGCGAGTTTTGCTACATATATCCCATAACTGTCATCACAGCCCCCAGGAACTATTTTATGAAGGAAAACTATATTATCTTCCCATTCTTTAACGGAAATATTATAGTTTTTGACACCTTTGAACTGGTCTTGCAGGATAGTCAGTTCATGAAAATGTGTAGCAAAAAGTGTTCGGACCTGTTTTTTCTGTAAGAACTCTGCAACTGCCCATGCAATAGAAAGTCCGTCATAAGTACTTGTGCCTCTTCCAATTTCATCTAAAATAACAAGGCTTTTTGGGGTAATGTTGTTAAGTATATCAGCAGCTTCGGTCATTTCCACCATAAAAGTACTCTGTCCTTTTGTTATATCATCATGTGCACCGATACGCGTGAATATTTTATCAACAAGACCTACTGAAGCGCTTTGTGCCGGTATAAAACTTCCCATTTGCGACATTATAGTAAGTATTGCAGTTTGTCTGATGTAAGTTGATTTACCGGCCATATTAGGGCCGGTAATTATATGTAAATGATCAGTTTCACGATCCAAATGTGTACTATTGGCAACAAAAGGTTCATCAGATGTTGCTTCAACGATCGGATGACGCCCCTCAATTATGTTCAGTTCGTCCGAATCATTAACAGTAGGGAGTATATAACCATTATTGTGACTTAGTTTTGTCATCGAGAACAGAACATCAATAGTGGCAAGATCATTACTTATATCGTAAAGCTTTGAAGAAAAAGATAATATTTTCGCATTTATCATATCTACTAATTCTTTTTCAATAGCGAAAACTTTTTCATCAGCTGTAAGCATTTTTTCTTCGAACTCCTTTAACTCAGGAGTTATAAATCGTTCTGCATTTACAAGAGTCTGTTTTCGTATATAATCTTGAGGAACTATAGCAGCATTGGCTTTACTTACAACAATATAATAACCAAAAACTTGGTTAAACCCAACCTTTAAAGTGTTTATACCGGAGCGTTTTATTTCTTTTGCCTGATAATCCCTTAACCAATCATTACAGTTTTCCTGAATACTTTTAAGATCATCAAGTTCTTTATTAAAACCTCTTTTTATTATTTTGCCTTGATAATTTGATGAAGGGATATCATCGTTTATCGAATTCTCAAGTAGCTGACAAAGTTCAGGGACATCTTTTATAGAAAAAAGTGTATTACTGCTTGAAAACCGGGATAAAAGCTTTTCTATTTCGGGAACTTTTACAAGTGTGGTCTTTATAGCAATGATATCCTTAGGAGTTGAGGTTCTGCAGCTTATTCTGGAGATGCTTTTTTCAATGTCAGGAGTATTTGAAAGAAGAAAACCAAGTTTTTCATGGATATCCTTATATTCTCTTAAAGTGACAATAGCGTTTTGACGTTGTTTTATAAGCTCAACATTTTTCAGAGGATGATAAAGCCAATCCTTGAATTTTCGTTTGCCGAAAGGTGTTTTTGTTTTATCAAGATATTTTGATAATAGGTCAAGTTCTAGCCCATAACAGGCTGCAGGTGAAAGATAAAGGAATTTGGAACCTGTATAAAGTGAAAGTTTATCAATATGGAGTAAAGGTTGTTTGTTCATCTGCTTGAGATATTCCAAAAGTGCAGCTGATGCTGTTATTGATTCTGTTGAGCCTTCAATACCAAATCCGGAAACCGAAGCTACTTTAAAATGCTCAGATAATGATTTTTTGGACATTTCAAGATTATATAACCAGTCCTCTACAGGCGATCGCAGGAAATCTTTATTAACTAAAAGAGGATGTTTAAAAAACTGCTTTGCTTTGGCACTGCTATACTCAGGGTAAATGCATTCATGAATAGGGAACTTTGAGATAACTTCAGCAGCATTTTCTATGTTATCATACTGATTAGTTTGTATAATACTGCTTGAAGATTCTCTGAATGCAAGACCTATATGATCTTTTCCAAAAGAAACAGAAAAAAGGTATCGTGCTGAAGTGCTGTTATCATCAATAAATGTTCCGGATGTTATTGTACGTATTACATCACGTTTTACTATTCCTTTTGTTTTTGATGGATCTTCAAGTTGTTCACATATAGCTACTTTTTTACCGGCTTTTATTAATCGTGTAATATAATTTTCCGCAGAATGATAGGGAATACCGCACATAGGGACTTTCCCTGAACTTCCGTTCGATCGAGCAGTAAGAACAACGTTCAATATAGCAGAAGCTATTTTTGCATCATCATAGAACATCTCATAAAAATCCCCTAATCTAAAAAAAAGAATAGCATCTTTATGTTGTGCCTTGATCTTTGCATATTGTGTTAACATTGGGGTTTCTGGTTTCATTGTAGATATATATATCATAAAATCGCAGATAAGGGAATAAAAAAGTTAATTTTAGAAAAAGTAAAATTTTCCGTGTAAATCTTTTAGAAATACTATATAATATATGAAATAAAAATCACAGAAGGAGATTTTAATGGATAATACAGAAAGAACATCAGGCAAGATCAATATCAGTGTTGTATCTCAAGGGCAAGATCTTGCTGAAATTTGCAGGACTTTTGCCCATAGTACAGAATTCCATTTTTCAGGGGTTATAGATCTGGCAATTAATCAAGTCAATAAACAAGCCTGTGATAGTTTAAATATTCTTCATGCAATAAATCTTTCTGAGCTTGCGAAATATGGTCATATTGATATGATCTTGTGTTTAGCGGATAAT
>JAQVOV010000063.1 GCA_028702395.1 Candidatus Omnitrophota bacterium | reverse complement strand
AGATCCATAAAGGACAAGGCCATAAAATAACAGTTGAACAAATGAAGCAAAGATATTCTTTAGAAGAAAAGTTCAGACATGAACTGGATGATATGGATATTATGCATAGAATCAAAAAAGACGAAGAATATTATTATAATACCCCTAAAGGGATTGCACATGGAAAGGTAATTGAGTTTTTAAGGGATTATTTGCATATTGGGGGACACCAGTAACTGATATAATAGCATGTTTTGTGTGAGTGTCTGTGTCAGTGTCAGTGATAATTGATTTAAAGATTTTGGGTTTTACAGACACAGACACTGAAACAGACACAAACAAAGTTAACAGGAGAAAAATGGCTGGAATACTAGCAGCACTAATAACATCAGGGATTTGTTTTTTAATACACTTGATAGTGTTCTCTACAGGGATCATTAAAATTGATCCGTCATGGTGTATAATGAAACTCAAAAGACATGGTCAATTTTTGCTGGTCACATGGATCTTAATGTTGCCTGTTTTTGTATTATTGTTCTTTAAATTATTTGATATTAGTATTGTTTGTACAATGAATTATTGTACAATATTTTTGGGTTTTTGCGGTATAGTTTTTATAGGACTTTTATTTTTCATATATCTCACATTTTATTATGTTGTTGATAGATCTGTTTCTTCAAGACTTATGATAGAGATAGAAAGATCAAGTGAAAAAAGACTTACATTTGATCAAATAATAAAAGTTTATCATCCTGATACAAAATACGAAAATGAACTTTTGGGTATGGCTCAAGGCGGATTTATAAAAAAACAAGGCGACTATTATATTAATACCCCTAAAGGAACTTTTGTGGCATGTATTACAGGTTGGTATAAACGAACTTTTCGCTTAGGCGCAGGCGGATAAACGAGGGAGTAGACTGATTACAAGAAAAAAGGTAAAAGGCAAAAGGAAAAAGTGTGAATCGTCCTGGATTGAGCTACGCGCCACGCGTTGCGAGCTGCGAGCTGAAGGAACGTCCTAAAAGAGGTTTTGAAAAAACTGATTCCAGAACGTTCTTTTGCTGAATGCTGGAAGCTGATCGCTGATAGTTATTAGTGTGTGTAAATGAGATTTTTGTAGGGGCCATTGCCCTCAATGGCCCTAAAACGTTTGAGGGCCGTCGAGGGCGACGGCCCCTACGAAAAAAAGAAATTTCTATCTAGGAGTTAAATGGAAGATTTACGTATAGATTCTCATAAACTTATTTATCATGTTAAAAGGGTAAATGATTGGCTTAACGGTAAAAACATCTATCCTATCTTTCTTGATGTTAGTCCTACAAGTGCATGCAATCATAATTGTGTCTTTTGTGGATTGGATTATACACATAAAGTTCCTGTTACATTAAAGACCAAGGTTTTAAAAGATATGGTCAAGGATTGTGCCAAGAACGGTGTAAAGAGCATTATGTATGCAGGTGAAGGAGAACCTCTTTTACATAAGGAACTGGCACAAATAATAAATTTCACACATGATCAAGGTATTGACGTTGCATTGAACACCAATGGAGTTTTATTTGATAAGACATTTTGTAAAAAGGCTTTAAAAGATATTGTTTGGAGCAGAGTCAGCATAGATGCAGGCACAAAAAAAACACATAAAATGCTTCATAATGCCAAGGAAGATGATTTTGATAAGATATTATCAAATCTAACAGATGCAGTAGATATTAAGAAAAAGAATAAGTTCAAAACAACTATTGGGACACAATTCCTTTTGCTAAAGGAAAACGCAAATGAACTTTCAACACTTGCTTCTAAATTATCAAAGATAGGAGTGGATTATCTTATTGTAAAGCCATATTCCAAACATCCACTAAGTATAAATAATATTGCTGAAGGCTTGAATTACAAAGATATGATGGATCTGGATAAAAGTTTAAATAAATACAGAAAAAAGATCAATATAATATTTAGAAAAAAAACAATGGAAAAAAGATTTTCGAAGAAAAATTATGACAGATGTCTTGGTGCGCCTTTTTGGGCATACATTGCGGCTACAGGAGATATCTATCCATGTCATAATTTTCTTGGTGTGCAAAAGTTTTCTATGGGAAACCTGAATGATAACAGTTTTTCAAGTATCTGGAAAAGTGAAAAAAGAAAAAAAATAATGGATTTTCTGTATACAAAAAATGATGTTCAAAAATGCAGGGAATTGTGCAGACTAGACGCAGTGAATGAATACTTGTGGGAGTTAACGCATCCTGGGGAGCATGTGAATTTTATATAGGTTGTTTGAGTTAAATGGAGTTCGAGACCAGAGACCAGAGACCAGAATAAATTGATTTAAAGATAAAAAGAAAAAACAAAGATAAAAAAAGATAAAAAGAAAAAAGATACAAAGTTTTTAAAAGATATAAAGATTTAAGTGGAATTTTTAATTGGAGCTTTGGAAAGATATTTTAGAGATAACCGCGATAAAAAATGTTCTGGTTTCTGGTTACTGGTCTCTGGTTTCTAAACGCTATAAAGGTACCTAAATGAAACTAACAGATAAAAAGAAAAAAGACCTGCTTTATAAGACTCTCCGTATCCGGATAATTGAGGAAATGATCGCAGATATATATCCTCAAAGAGAGATACGTACGCCTGTGCATTTTTCGATAGGACAGGAAGCAGTTTCTGTTGGTGTTTGTGAGAATTTAACTGCAAATGATCTTGTGTTTGCATCTCACAGATCTCATGGGGCATACATTGCAAAAGGCGGAGATATTAAAGCTATGTTCGCTGAACTTTTTGGAAAAGTAACAGGTGCCTGTAAAGGTATAGCAGGTTCAGCTCATTTATCATGTCCTCAAAAAAACATGTATTCTGCCCCTATATTAGGGTCACTTATTCCTGTTGCAGTTGGAAGTGCGTATGCTGCAAAAATGGATGGGAAAAAGGATATTGCTGTATCTTTTTGCGGAGACTCTGCTATCGAAGAAGGTGTTTTTGCAGAAAGTATAAATTTTTCGTTGCTTAAGAAAATACCTGTTCTTTTTGTTTGTGAAAACAACTTTTTTTCAAGCCATACCCCTTTGTACCTAAGACAGCCTGATACGGAAATATTCAAAAGAATAAAAGGAATGGGAATTGAGGCAATACGTATAGATGGCAATGATGTTTTGGAAGTGTATCAAAAACTTAAAAGCATTATTTTTAAAATACGTAAAGAACAAAAACCTTTTTTTGTTGAATGTTTGACCTATAGGTTCAAAGAACACGTAGGACCGTCTTTGGATCTGGATAATCCCTACAGGTCAGAAAAAGAACTTAAAAAATGGCTAAAAAAATGTCCTGTTAAAAGACTTAGTAACTTGCTGATAGAAAAAAAGATCATTAAAGATATAGAACTGACACAGATGATCTCAAAAATAAAAAAAGAAGTAACAGATGCCATAAGTTTTGCAAAAAGATCTCCATGGCCTAAAAATAAGGAAATGTTAAATAATGTCTACTAAAATTAGAATTATTAGTTATCAAGAGGCTATTTCTGAAGCACTTTATCAATCAATGCAAAATGATAAAAATGTTTTTGTAATAGGTCTTGGTGTTGCAGATTATAAAGGTATATTTGGAACAACAACAGATATCTATAAAAAGTTTGGAGATAAAAGGGTTATAGAGGTTCCTGCTTCAGAAAATGCACTTACAGGTATATGTGCAGGTGCTGCTTTAAAGGGAAAAAAGCCAATTATTGTACATGCAAGAAATGATTTCATGTTCCTGACATTGGATCAGATGTTCAATATTGCTTCAAAATGGAAGTATACATGTGCAGGTAAAAGCAAAGTCCCTTTTGTTATAAGAGCAGTTATAGGAAAAGGGTGGGGGCAAGGACCTACACATTCACAAAGTATACAATCAATTTTTATGCATTTTCCAGGGCTTTATGTATTTATGCCTTCAAACGCATATGATGCCAAAGCAGCTATTATTACATCTTTAAAACAGGATTGCCCATGTGTTATTTTTGAACATAGAAGATTATATGATGCAATAGGTGATGTGCCAAACAATATGTATACAATGGATATTGGTAAGGCAAGGATAGTAAGAAAAGGTAAAGACCTTACAGTGATCGCAACATCTATAATGGTCAAAGAAGCTATAAAAGCTGCAAAATGTTTAGAAAAAAAAGGTATTAGTATAGAAATAATAGATCCACGAACTTTAGTGCCATTAGATGAAGAAACGATCATTCGATCTGTAAAAAAAACAGGTAGAGTTATTATTGCTGATACAGGATGGGTCAGGTGCGGTGTTACTGCTGAAATTGCAGCTGTTATTTCAGAAAAGGCAATAGGGTATATGAAAGCTCCTGTTAAAAGAGTAGGATTACCCGAATGTCCTGCTCCTGTAACATCAGCATATGAAGACCAATATTATCCGTCATATAAAGATATTTTTGTGCAAACGTGTAAGATGTTAGGGAAAAAAATAGATAAAGATATTCTTTGTACAAAAGAAGTGGATGATTTTATTGGACCGTATTGATTTAGAGTAGGGGCGTATTGCAATACGCCCCTACAAAGACAAGGAAAAACAAATGAAACAAATATCAGTTATAATGCCAGCGCTTAATGAAGAAAAAGCTGTAAAAAAAGCTGTGGAAAGTGTTATTGCAGCCTTTGATAAGTTTTCTATAGATGGAGAAATAGTTGTTGTCAACGATGGTAGTTCTGATGAAACTCAAAATATTGTAGAGCATCTTACAAAAGATCATCCTGAAAAAGTCATTTTGTTCAGTCACACAAAACCTATGGGAATAGGAAGGTCTTTTTTAGATGGAGTGATAGTAGCTGATGGAATGGGAGTTTTAATGGTTCCTGGAGATAATGAGAATGATCCTGAGCAAATTTTAAAGTATGCACATCTTTTAGAAAAAACAGATGTTGTATGCCCTTATGTTACTAATAAGGAAGTTAGATCTAATTCAAGGAATATTATCTCAACTTTGTTCACGAAACTAATTAATATGACTTTTAGAACGAAATTCAAATATACTAACGGCACAGTTATTTATAAACGAGAAATATTTGACAAAATACATAGCAGCAGCAGCGGTTTCTTTTTTCAGGCGGATCTATTAGTAAAAATAGAGAAAAGCGGTTATAAGATCATGCAGATCCCTTGTCTTCTTTCCACGCGAGAAGGCGGGGCTTCTAAAGCTTTGACATTTTCGTCGTTGATGAATGTTGTTAAAGATTATTTCAAACTTATAGGATATGTTTATTTTAGAATAGGCCGTTAAATATCAGAGTTTTTTTCTGCAAGTGTCTTTAAGGATACCCATTTAATATTCCCATCAAGATCAGGATAACCTATCATATTTGCTAGAATAAAGAATCCTTGCTCAGTATATTTTTGTCTGGGTCTTCCCATAAGAGTACCGAGTACTATGATCTCTTTGTTATTTACAAAAAATAGGTCATCTTGTGTGACTTGAGGAAAAACAATAGGATATCTTTGATCATAGCATACTCTTTTAAAAGGCATTTTCAACATATACCATTGAGAACTGTATTGAGAAGGAGATACCCCTTCATCAGGCCCATAAAAAACTGCTTTATAAGGGCGATATATAGTTTCAATGTAAGCTAACTGTCTGTTAAGTTTTTCAAAAGAAGGTACTGGCCATAAGAAAATATTTGCCTTTATTTTTTCAGGGGACACTATAGGTTGTTTTATATTCAGTTGTTCTTTGATCTCTTGTTCAGTTATATTGCTGCTGAAACTAACAGGGTTTTCATGTAATGCCCGTGTAATAAGAGGAAAGATCACGAAGAACAAAAAGCTTGCAGATAAACAAAAAGAAAAAGTTTTAAATATTTTCTTTGGCTGTAAAATAAATACTGAATTATCTTCATTAATTTCAATGTTTTCGCTCATGATACAAGAAAAAGCTATAGAGCACAATGCAAAAGCGAACATTTCATGTGAAACCCACATTCTGCCTATGCCAACTATTCCTACAACGCACATTGAAAAATAAATTGATAAGAAATAAAGTAAAGAAAATAACAAAACACTGCGCATCTTGTTTTTAAGCATGTATATTACGGCAAGTATTATTGTAATACCAAAGATACCTTTGTTGAGCAAACATGAACCCAAGAGAAGTATAGCTATAATAAGATCTTTTCTTTTAAAGGGAATAACTTTGAGAAAAAAGTAATAAAAAAACAAAAAGAAAACAATGAAAAATACAAAAATAAAAGGAGAGAAAAGTTTTTGAGAAAAAGGTGAATTAAAATTAGACAGATAATATTTCAAGTCGAAAAAGATATTATGGATCCAACCTTTGGGGTTTGTTTTAACGAATGAAAAAGCTTTTGAATACAGATTTTGAGCAACTTGATCGGGTTCAATTTTGCCTAAGACCATATTTATATAATCACTTTTAAGTTTTGGGTCAATGATCCAAAGATCAGCTGCAGCTTGTGTTCCTGAAGTTTGCCCATGCAAATGTCTTGCTATATCAAGTTTTGATTGAACAGAGGTCGAGAAAAGATCGGATGTAATATTCCCGAAAATATAGGAAGAAAAAGCTGCAGTTAACAGCAGTAAACAAAAAACAATACGTTTTTTAAAAGAGGTTTTAAAAGATAAACCTAATAATGGTAACAATAGTATAATAAAAAAGTCCCATGGTCTTATTGCTTGTGCAAGTCCTATAAAGAAATATCCAATGAAAAGAGTGTTGAAATTCTTTGAATAAAGAGCTTTGAATAACAAAGCAAAGGCTATTATAAGTAAAGAGGCGGCAAGGTTTTCAGTTAATATAAGGCTAAGGAAGAATATTCGCCAAGCGCAAATAAAAGATAAGAAAAATGTAACAAAAACAGGTTTTTGGATGTCTTTAAGTATGATAAATGCTGTAACAATAGCAATAATATTAACAATGAACATAACAGCAATTATTGCAGGCATATTTACACCAAACAAAAAAATAAAATACGATAAGAAAAGAGAGAACATTGGTCTTATAGAGATCTTGTTGTTCTCAAGTATTGCTTGTGCTCTTTCTATCCAATTGATACTGTCATTCAATGGAATCATGCCCATTCTATATGTGCAGGTATAATTCTTATCAAAGGTATGGGAGATCGAAAAAACCCGTAAAGATAACAGCAGAACTAAAACGATCAGAAAAATAGTATTTTTGTTTTTGGATAATAAAGGATTCATAAACGTATTATAACAGAGAATATGAAATACTCAATAACTTTAGTTAATGAAAAACTAAATAAAAAAGTAAAAAGGAAAAAGTGTGGATGGTTCTGAATGCGATTTTTTACAGTTGTAGCGTATAAAGGATATCAAACACTAATATTGCTTTATTGACATAGGCTGAAATATGGTTATAATAGATTTAGAGACCAGAGACCAGAGACCAGAGACCAGAGACTAGGAAAACCATAAAGATTTTTCCTCACTAAAATTAAGGGGCTAATGGAAGATAAGAAAGTAATTATTATAGGAGCTGGGCCAGCAGGACTTACAGCAGGGTATGAACTTATAAAAAAAGGATATAAACCTACTATATTTGAATTGTCAGAATATATGGGTGGGATATCGCGAACAGTTGAATATAATGGCAATAGAATGGATATTGGAGGACATAGGTTCTTTTCAAAATCAGAAGAAGTAATGAACTGGTGGCTTGATATATTTGCATTAGAGACAAAAGAAGAGTCTAAAGACGAGGTCATGCTTTTAAGGCATAGAACATCTTTTATCCTTTTTTCCAGGAAATTCTTTGATTATCCTATAAGTTTTTCATTTAGCACTTTTATGTCGTTAGGTTTTAAAAGACTTGTTAAAATAATGATCAGTTATTTTAAAGTCAGGATTTTTCCTATAAAAAAAGAAAAGTCATTGGAAGACTTTTTTATTAACAGGTTTGGTACAGAATTATATGAAACATTTTTTAAGACTTACACAGAAAAGGTCTGGGGAATACCATGTTGTGAGCTTGAACCCCAATGGGGTTCTCAGAGAATTAAAGGTATTTCTATATCAAAGGTCATAAAAAGTGCGTTTCTTTCTATTTTTCATAAGAAAAAAGATATGTATCAGAAGGATACAGAAACTTCGCTCATAGAAAGCTTTTTATATCCTAAATATGGCCCCGGACAATTTTGGGAAGCTATAGCATCTAAAATAAGATCCTCAGGAGGCGAAATTTTAACTGATCATGAAGTTACAGGTGTGAAAGTAAATAAAAACAGTGTTACAAGTGTTATAGTGAAAGATTCAAAAGGTAAAGAACATGAGCAAAAGGCAGATTTTGTTATATCAACAATGCCTGTAAGAAATTTAATAAAGGGTATGGATGGTGTTCTGATCCCTGAAGAAGTCTTGAACGTTGCTGATGGTTTAATGTATAGAGCTTTTATTACTGTTGGAGTTTTGTTGAAAAACATTAATGGAAAAGATAATGTAAAAAATTGTAATTGGATATATGTTCAGGAAAAAGATGTTAAGCTCGGTAGGATACAGATCTTCAATAACTGGAGTCCTTATATGGTTAAGGATAAAAACAATTATTGGGTAGGTTTAGAATATTTTTGTACAAAAAATGATAGGTTATGGAATATGCCAGAAGATGAGTTTAAGCTTATGGCTATATCAGAATTAGAAAAAATAGGTTTTTCAA
>JAQVOV010000062.1 GCA_028702395.1 Candidatus Omnitrophota bacterium | reverse complement strand
GCTGATAGTGGTATAGATATTTCCAAAATAGATCCATGCAGAGTGGGTGTAATAATAGGTTCTGGTATAGGCGGACTTCAAACCATTGAAGCTAATTATAAGAAATATCTGGAAATTGGACCAGAAAAAGGACCTTCGAGATTATCACCTTTTCTTATACCTATGCTTTTAGTAAATATGGCATCAGGTCAAGTTTCAATTTACCTTGGACTTAAAGGTCCGAATACTGCAGTTACAACTGCATGTGCTACAGGCACACATTCTATAGGTGATGCTTTTAAGATCATACAGGATGGCAGAGCAGATGCTATGATAGCAGGTGGAACAGAAGCAGCTATAACAGAAATGGGACATGGTGGGTTTTGTGCTTTAAGAGCGCTTACTACCAGAAATAATGAACCTGAACGCGCTTGCAGGCCTTTTGACAAGAATAGAGATGGATTTTTAATGGGCGAAGGAGCAGGTGTTGTTGTTATGGAAGAACTTGAAGGCGCTATAAAAAGAGGTGCAAATATATATTGTGAAATAGCAGGTTATTGCATGACAGGCGATGCCCATCATATGACAGCTCCGGCTCCAGGAGGAGAGGGTGGATCTAGGGCAATGACAGGATGTATTAAAGATGCTGGACTGGTTCCAGAAGATGTTGATTATATCAATGCACACGGTACTTCGACTTATTTTAATGATATGCTTGAAACACAGGCAATTAAAGCAACTTTTGGTGAGCACGCTAAAAAATTATTGATAAGTTCCACAAAATCCATGACCGGGCATTTATTAGGAGCAGCAGGAGGTGTTGAGGCTATTGCAACAGCAATGGCGCTTAAGAATGGAATAGTCCCTCCAACTATAAATTATGAAGAACCTGATCCAGAATGTGATCTTTATTATGTACCGAATAAGCCAGAGAAAAAAGATATAAAAGTTGCGATGAGCAATTCTCTAGGGTTTGGCGGACATAATGCTACAATACTTATGAAAAAATTTGAAGGTTAAAATTGGTTTGATCAGAGGATTTCGGTTTAGGGTTTAGATGTTAGGGTTTATTTTGATGTTTATCATGGATATATACCCTAAAACTAAACCCTCAATTTTATTGTAACCATAACAAAGGGGATAAAATTATGATGAATTATTTATTTACTGAAGAACAGCAAATGATAAAAGAACTTTGTCGTCAGATAGCTGTTGAAAAAATAAAACCTGTTGCTGCAGAATATGATGAGAAAGAAATGTTCCCATGGGATATTGTAAAAGTTCTTGCAGATGCAGATATTTTTGGCATATATATTGATCAAAAATATGGCGGTATGGGTGGCGGGATACTTGAAATGGCTATAGCAACAGAAGAATTATCTTGGGGTTGCGGCGGTATAGCGCTAGCATTTGCAGCTACTGGACTTGGAACTTTTCCTATTATACTTTTTGGAAATGAAGCACAAAAAGAAAAATATCTGTCTATGGTAGCAAAAGGAACTGTTGCAGCTTTTTGTCTTACTGAAGCGGAAGCAGGGTCAGATGCTGGCGGGATAAAAACAACAGCGATAAAGGATGGAGATCATTATATCCTCAATGGTACTAAACAATGGATAACTAATGGAGGAGAAGCTGATATATATACTGTTGTAGCTATGACGAATAAATCTAAAGGAGCCAGAGGAGCAAGTGCTTTTATTGTTGAAAAAGGTACCCCTGGTCTATCTTTCAGTAAAAAGGAGAAAAAATTAGGGATTAGAGGATCTTCAACTACAGAAGTTATTTTTGAAGATTGTAAGATCCATAAAGATCAATTATTAGATAAAGAAGGAATGGGTTTTATCGTTGCAATGAAGACTTTTGATAATTCAAGACCAGGTGTTGCTGCACAAGCAGTTGGAATTGCTCAAAGAGCGGTTGATGAAGCATTGGCATATACTCATACAAGACATCAATTCGGTAAACCTGTTTCAAGTTTTCAGGGTGTTCAATTCATGCTTGCAGATATGGCAACTCAGGTTGAAGCTGCAAGAGGGCTTGTATATAATGCTGCAAAAATGGTTGATGCAGGAGAAAAAGATATAGCCGGTGTATCTGCTATGTGTAAGCTATTTGCTTCAGATGTTGCAATGAAAGTTACAACAGATGCTGTACAGCTTTTTGGAGGATATGGATATATGAGAGAATATCCTGTTGAAAAACTTATGAGAGACGCAAAAATAACACAGATATATGAAGGAACAAATCAGATACAAAGAAGTGTTATTGCTGCGAATATGATAAAGAGTTTAGCGAAGAGTAAATAAGGGAGTTAATAGAACTTTAAGACAAAAGATAAAACCTGCCTGCCGGCAGGCAGGGAATAAAGATAAAAGGGTGGAAGGTTCCGAATGAGTTTTTCGTAGGGGCGTATTGCAATACGCCCCTACGAAATAAAAAAAAGATTCTACAATGATAGCAGGATTTTTTTACTTTTTACTTTTGACTTTTTACTTAAACATGTTATTAGAGGAGAAAAAATGAATATTATCGTTTGTATTAAACAAGTGCCAAATACAACGGATGTAAAAATAAATCCTGAAACCAATACATTAATAAGAGATGGGGTTGAAAGTATAATCAATCCTTTTGATACATATGCTCTAGAAGAGGGGATAAGGTTAAAGGAAAGATTTGGAGGAAAGGTCACTGTAGTGACAATGGGGCCTCCACAGGCTGAAATTGCTTTACGGGAAGCTGTCTCTTTAGGGGCAGATGACGTTATCCTTGTAAGTGATAGACGCTTTGCAGGTAGTGATACTTGGGCAACAAGTTATACTCTTTCACAAGCAATAAAAAAGATCGGTGAATATGATATTATTATTTGTGGAAAGCAAGCATCAGATGGAGATACCGCACAGGTTGGACCTGGTATATCTACTCATTTGGAGATACCGCAGGTTACATACGTTAAAAAAATAGAACAAATAGACAGCGGGAAAGCAATAGTAGAAAGAATGACAGAGGAAGGTTATGAAATAATTGAGACCCCTTTGCCTGTATTGTTAACTGTTGTCAAAGAAATAAATAGTCCACGTTTGCCGTCGCTTAAAGGTAAAATGAAGTCCAAAAAATGTGAAATCATCAAATGGAATGCAGATGATATAAGCGCAAGTTTAAATGATATAGGATTAGATGGTTCTCCGACAAGGGTCGTAAAGATATTTACACCTCCTCAAAAATGCGGAGGAGAAATGCTTACTGGTGAACCTGACGAGATAGCTGATAAACTATCTGATATTTTCAAAAAAGCAATTGTAGGATAGTTCGAGTTAATATAAGTTAGTGACTAGAAACTAGTAACTAGTTTCTAGCATAAATTGATTTAAAGTTTGAGTGTTTATAGGCAAAGCTAGTTACTAGTCACTAATCACTAGTTACTAAAGATATAAAGGAGCGAATGTAAAATGTCTGACGAAAGAGTTAAGATAATATTGAATAAATGTATAGGTTGTGGATTGTGTAAGCCGGCTTGTCCTTTTGGCGCAATTGAAATTCAAAATAAAAAAGCTGTTATTGATTATACAAAGTGCACTTTTTGCGGAGCATGTAAGGAAGTTTGTAAATTTCAAGCTGTAGAGGTTTTGGAGTTTGAAGGACCTGCAGGGCTGGATCTTTCTGAATATAAAGATGTGTGGGTTTTTTGTGAGCAGAAAAAAGGTACTGTACAATCAATTTCACATGAACTCCTAGGTCAGGGACGTAAATTAGCGGATGATCTGGGTGTGAAATTATGTGCTATTGTTCTAGGTGATGGTATGGAAAATAAGATAGAAGATATTTACCATAGAGGGGCAGATATAGTTTATTTGGTAGATAATCCGAAATTGAAACATTATCAGGATGAACCTTATACAAAGGTCATTATAAAGCTTATCCAAGAGTACAAACCTGAAATAGTTTTATGTGGTGCTACAGTTATTGGGCGAAGCCTTATTTCCCGTGTTGCAATAAAAATAAATGCCGGACTAACTGCTGATTGTACAGGTTTGGATATTGATCCGGATAAAAAAATCCTTTTACAGACACGCCCTGCTTTTGGTGGAAATATCATGGCAACAATAATAACCCCAAATCATAGACCTCAAATGGCAACAGTTAGACATAAAGTTTTTAAAGAAGCTAAAATAGACCACTCAAGAAAAGGTAAACTGATAAAAAAAGATTATGATGATACAACATATTTTTCTTCTACAAAACTTTTGGATCTTGTTGAGGAAATTGAAGAGACCGTAAATCTTTCAGAAGCGGACATTATTGTTTCAGGAGGAAGAGGAATAGGGTCTCCGGAGAACTTTGATATTATAAAAGAACTTGCAAAGGTTTTGGGTGCAGCAGTAGGCGCATCTCGTGCAGCAGTAGATTCTGATTGGATACCATATTCCCATCAGGTAGGACAAACTGGAAAAACTGTTTGTCCAAAAATATATATTGCTTGTGGAATAAGTGGACAGATACAACATTTGATAGGAATGCAGTCTTCAGATATCATTGTTGCTATAAATAAAGATCCGGAAGCTCCAATATTTAAAGTTGCGACATATGGTATTGTAGGTAATTTATTTCAAATAGTTCCAGCATTAACTAAAGCATTACAATCAAAAATGGGAAAATAATTGTAGGGCCTAAAAATTTTTCGCACCTACATAATATAATCAAAGGCAGGAATATTCCTGCCTTTTCTTTTTTGAGTAAGAGAATGAAACAGAGAGGTATAAATGTAGAGATAGACCTGGTCTGTCTCTAAAACAACCCTATATCTAGTGGTTTATATAAAAAAAGACACAATTTGTCGTTGACTATTATATTTTTATAATATATACTATATAAGAAAGTAATAAAAAAAATTAAAGTTTAAGTATTAAATTAATATCTAAGTTAAATTTTTAGTGTTTGAACGACTAACGTTCAGCTATTAACGTTTGAATATTATGGAGGAAGAATGTATTTTAAAAGACTTGAGGTTTTTGGTTTCAAATCTTTTGCTGAAAAGACAAAACTTAAATTTGAACCAGGTGTTACTGCGATAGTTGGACCGAATGGATGCGGGAAAAGTAATATTGCGGATGCAATTAAATGGGTGCTTGGAGAACAATCTGCCAAAGAACTTCGTGGCGCAAGAATGGAAGATGTTATATTTAATGGCACAGCAAATTCAGAGCCAATAAATGTTGCCGAAGTTTCCATTGTTCTGGATAACACGGATAAATTGCTCCCTATAGATTTCGATGAAGTTATAATTACACGAAAACTTTTTCGTTCAGGGGAGAGTCAATATTTTTTAAATAAAAATATCGTGCGATTAAAAGATATCAATGAATTACTCGCCGGAACGGGTATGGGAACTAGCTCATATTCTATGATAGAACAGGGTAAAATTGGGTTGATCTGCAGTTCAAAACCAGAAGAAAGAAGAAATCTTTTTGAGGAAGCAAGCGGGATAACAAAATATAAAGTGAAAAAGAAAGAAGCCCTCAGAAAACTCGAACATACAGAGCAGAACCTTCTTAGGATAAATGATATTGTCTCGGAAGTTGAAAGACAGATAAAATCAATTGAAAGGCAAGCTAGGAAAGCAGAAAAATATAAAGTTGATTTTGATGTGCTAAAAGACCTAGATCTAAAGCATGCTTCATTTGTTTATAAAAATATTTTGAGCCAAACCCGAACACTTTCTATCGAAGAACAGGACCTTAAAAGAAGTGAAGAAGAAACATCCATGAAACATCTTCAGTTAAAGGATCAGGTGGATGAGGCAAAAAAGGCCATTGATAAGGTCAATGAAAGGATACAGGAACTCCGCACAAAGATCTCCGAAACAGAATCAGCTATAGATAAGAACGGATATACAATGAACATGGACAGGGAAAGAATAGCTGAACTCTTGATCTCTGCAGAAACTGCAGCCTCGGAAATAGAATATTTAAAGAAAAAAAATGAAGCCAAATTGAAAGATATGGAGCAATTTGAGGAAAGGGTCTCAATTATAGAAAAGCAGAAAGAAGAGAAAACTTTTTCTTTGACCATACTCGAAAAAAATGCATCAGATATAGTCTTGGAAATTGATAATTTTCAGAACAGGATAAAGCAGAGCAAATCTGAAGTTATGAATATTGTTGATCTGCAGACAAAAACTAAAAATGAACTTATTAAGATAGGAGCAGATCTTCAGGCAAGACGTGCTCGTTTGAGCCGATTGCGTAATGAACAAGATGAAGTTGAAAAAGAACAAAATGTTTTTGACACAAAAATGCATGATATTTCTCAAAAACATGAAATTGCACGAAAACAGGTAAATGAGAACAAAGAGAAACTAAATGGGTTAAGAACAGCACTTGAAGGTCTTTTAAAAGCTTTAAGTGATCTCCGTTATGAAATATCCGTAAAAAGAGGGGCAATTGATGTTCTTAGATCAAAACGTGATATGTTAGCAGAACTTGCACAAAAGCATGAAGGTTTTGGTACTGCAGTAAAGGCCATAATTGAAAAATGCCAAAGCGATCCAACAAATATTGAACCGCGTCTTCTTGCAGATGTAATAAGTGTTGATACAGGTTATGAACAGGCCGTAGAGAGTTTTCTAGGATCTTTGAAAAATGCGGTCATTGTTGACAGAAAGGAAGATGCTGATTTCCTTATTGATTTTTTGAGGCAGGAAAATATTGGAAGAGTGAATTTCCTTATATTAGGGGAAGTGCCTTTGATGGATGTATCAAGTGATGATATTGATGATTGTTCATCCATTTTAAAACATGTCAAAAGTCCAGAACAATATGTAAAATTGTTGAAATATATCTTTAGGGATACATATATATGTGAAAATGCATTTGTTGCAGATAAAATGTTTGAAAAATTCAATGACAGGAGTTTTGTTACAAAAAACAGTTATCTTAGACAAGGTCCAAGGATCTTTGATGGAGCTGTTATTGAAGCTGATTTTTCTGTTATTGGAAGAAAAGAAAAAGTAAAGGAATTGGAAAACACTATAAATGAGATGGGATTAGCTGTTGAAAGAATGCTAGCCAGTGAAATTGAAAAAGAAGCAGAAACAAGAGAATATAAAGAAAAGATTGATATTTCTGATAATGAACTAAGGCAAACAGAACGCGTATTCGCAAATGCAGAATCTGAACGGCAGGCACTTCTCGATAATATGAAAAGGATAGACGATGAAAAACAGGTGATATCATCAGAGGTCTTTGAAGAAAAATCAGGTATAGAAGAGCTTACTAAAAGAGGGGAAGATCTCAATGTACAATTGAATGAAGTAGAACAACAGCATAACTCTATGCAATCTCTTATATTAAGTTCAGAACAGGATATAAAGGAAAAAGTCTCACAAAAAGAAGCTACATTATTGCAAATGGCAGAGATAAGAGGTGCTTTGGCAAGTATTCAAATCAGATATGATAACATGAACGAGAATTTGAATTTGCGTAAGGAAGAATGCAGAGAGATTCAGCAGAATGTAAAGGAAAAAGAAGAATTGATAAATACCGCTCAAAAAAGAAGCGAAGAACTTTCAGATGAGATCCTTCAATTGGAGGCTGATAAACATGCTCTTTCAGAAAGCCTTAAACAGATAAATTCCGAGAGAGATGATGCAATTATACAAAAGAACAATGAAATACTTTCTTATAATGAAAAAGAAAAGATATTGACTTCTTATGAACAGAATATACAGAAATTCAAGGACAATATAAGGGATGTTTCAATAAAGGAAAAAGAACTTTCATATAAAAAAGAAGCTATAATTGAAAGAATACAACAGAGATACAAAGAAGATATAGCGAATTTGCAGGTTGAAATTGATGATTCCACGGATTGGGATCAGGTAAAAGAGCAGATCCAGCAATTGGAAGAAAAGCTTGAGAGGATGGGAACAGTCAATTTAATAGCTATAGAGGAACATCGAGAGCTTGAAGAAAGATTTTCATTCCTTTCAAGGCAAAGAGATGATCTTGTTAATGCAAAGGAGTCATTGCTTAAAGCAATACAGAAGATAAATGCTACGACAAAAAAACTTTTCATAGAAACATTTGAAAAAGTCAGAGATGAGTTCAAGAATTATTTCAGGATGCTTTTTGGAGGTGGACAAGCAGAGATATTCCTTATGGATGAAAAAGATGTCCTAGAATGCGGCATTGAGATAGTAGTACGTCCTCCAGGAAAAAAATTACAGAATATCATGCTTCTATCAGGAGGAGAAAAAGCTTTAACAGCAATTGCGTTGATGTTTGCGATATTCAAGATAAATCCTAGTCCTTTTTGTGTGTTGGACGAAATTGATGCACCTTTGGATGAGATCAATGTTGATAGGTTTTCAAATGTTTTGCAGGAGTTCTTGAAGATATCTCAGTTCATTATTATAACGCATAACAAAAAGACCATGCAAATGGTTGATGCTTTGTATGGTGTTACTATGCCGCAAAGAGGTATATCTAGAATTGTTTCTGTTAAATTGTCAGAAGCAAAAACAGATAAAGAACTGGATGAAGTGTTAGTTTAGATTTGAGTCATGAGTATTGTGTCTATGTGTCGTGAGTTTGCAGTGGAAGACTAAATAGGGTGTGTGGCGAAATGGGTAATGTATAGTTTTTGTAGGGGCGTATTGCAATACGCCCCTACTTTTATTTCTTCTTAAGTATTTTATCGACGAATTTTTTGATGTCTGTTCTAAAGGGACAGATCTTGTTCTTTCTATGA
>JAQVOV010000061.1 GCA_028702395.1 Candidatus Omnitrophota bacterium | reverse complement strand
CCTAAAACATAAAAAAATGTTTTGTGAAAACTAAATCACTTGATTAAGTAATGATTTATGATATATTAATAATTTGATAAGTTAATAGAAATTTAGCTTTCAGCTCTCAGCTATTAGCTATCAGCTTAAGGAAGGTCCTTAAAAAGAAGTTTTTGAAAACAGGTATTCAGAACGTTCTTTTGCTGATAGCTGAAGGCTGAATGCTGATAGCTACTAGCTATAGAGGAGAAGTAATGAGTTCCAAGTATTATTTTAAAGATAATGAGTTTGTTATAGAGAATTTTAATACAGCAAAATCTTTTGCAAGTTTTTTACCGGGTATAGCAGGCTTAAAAGGAAAGCCAATGTGGGCTTTTTATGTCAATAGAGGCCAATGTATGTCAGCGTTTGGCATAAAAGATAAAGATGGCGCAATAATGGAATTTCACCCTGCAAATGTAGCATATAGAAGAACCTCTATAGATGGGTTTAGAACATTCATAAAATATTCTAAAAAGAACAAGCAATATATATATGAGCCTTTTGCCATAGGAAATAAAAGCATTGCTCAAAAACTTTACATAACTCCGCATGAATTCAGGATAGAGGAAATCTCAAAAGAACATGGTATAAAGATAGAGGTTATTTATTTTACAATTGCACAAGAGAATTTTCCTGCATTAGCAAGAATAGTAAATATACAGGATATACAAGGAAAAAAACGCAGTTTAGAAATAATAGATGGGATGCCTAAGCTTTTCCCATATGGAATGAATAATTGGTTTGCTAAACACATGTCTAGGACAATTGAGGCATGGATGGAAGTGGAAGGCCTTGAACAAAAAAAGCCTTTTTTCAAGTTACGTGTAAGTGCTGCAGATGTTTCAAAAGTAGATTATATAAAAAGCGGTAATTTTTATTTCAGTGTTACGGATAATGGGAAAAAACCTGATATGATCGTTGATCCTATAGAGGTTTTTGGAGAGTATGATGATCTTAGATATCCAGGTAATTTCGATAATAAAACATATAGAATAAGTAAAGACCAGCGCAAAAACAATACAACGCCTTGTATTTTTTCATATTTTAAAACAAGCAGTGACAAAAGTTCTCTTTTTTCATTGATCGGGTTTGCTGAAGATAAAAACCAGCACAATAAAATAAGCAAAATGATCACAAAGGATTTTTTTGATAGAAAAAGAAAAGAAAACAAAACGATCGTAGATAGCATTGCAGGATCAACTAGTGTTTTTTCAAACAATGAAATTTTCGATGCTTATACTAAACAAACAAGTCTTGATAATATTCTTAGAGGCGGATATCCTATTACTATAGGTAATAGTGGTAAAGTCATATATGTTTATACAAGAAAACATGGGGATCTTGAAAGGGATTATAATAATTTTGTTGTTAATCCTGAGTTCTATTCTCAAGGTAACGGCAATTTCAGAGATACTAACCAGAACCGCAGAAATTCAAACTATATCAACCCTGATGTGCAAATAAAGGATATAAAGGATTTTTATGATCTTATTCAGCTAGATGGAGCTAATCCTCTTGTTGTTAAAGGAGATGTTTTTTGTATAAAAAGCCAAGCGAAACAAAATATGTTGTCAAAAATGTTCTTCACAAAAAAAGATCAGAGCATAGTAAAGGCTTTCCTGAAAGGGGAATTTACTCCTGGAGAATTAATAAGATTTTTGCAAACAGTATCTGTGAAAGGGCAAGTTGAAAATATCATAGAACAGATCATTAAAGAGTCTTCTTCACATATAGATGCTGATCATGGAGAAGGATACTGGATAGACCATTGGACTTATAACATGGATCTTGTAGAAAGTTTTATCAGTGTATATCCTGATCTTGTGGGTAAATTGTTCTTTAAAACCAAAGATATGATGTTTTATGATGATGCACATAAAATAAAACCACGCTACCAAAGATATATTGTTAATGAAGATAACAGAATAAGACAATATAATTCTGTTGTCAAAGATAATGATAAACAAAAGCTTATAGATCAAAGAAAGAACAGTAAAAGCTGGGTTAGGAAAAATAATGGTAAGTCTGATATATACAAATGTGATTTTGCTGCAAAATTATTGGTTTTAATACTCAATAAGCTAGCAACTTTAGATCCTTTTGGTACTGGAATTGAAATGGAAGCAGATAAACCTGGATGGTGTGATTCAATGAATGGTTTACCTGGATTGCTTGCTTCTTCAGCAGGAGAAACTGCAGAGCTTTTAAGAACAGTAAATGTTTTTTCTAAAGTTTCAAACTCGGAAGAATTTACGAATATAGCTGTTCCTGTAGAGGTTTTCAGATTTTTTAACTTGTTAAAGGCTCAACTGGATAAAAATAAAAAAGGGTATGATCTTAAGAATAACTTTGTTTATTGGGATAGATCAAATTCTATTAAAGAAGAATATAGGCAAAGTATAACTTTTGGAATCAATGGAAAAACTGAGAACATATCAAAAAAGGAGCTGTGTGAGTTTTTATATTATGCAAGAAAAAAACTGGAAGATTCTGTAAGAAAATGCCCAACTTATAAAAATGTACCAAATATGTATTTTATAAATACACCTGTAAAATGGACAAAAGACAAGAAAATTTTGAAGTTTCATCGCAGAGCTTTACCTGTATTCTTGGAAGCTGTAGTAAGGACGCTTAAAGTCCTGGACAAAAAAAAGGATAAAGAAAAATTATATAATGCTGTAAAAAACAGCTCTCTTTATGATAAAAAGCTTGGAATGTATAAGATAAATGCTTCATTGAAAAAAGAATCATTGGAAATAGGCAGAAGCAGGGTTTTTAAGCCTGGATGGTTGGAAAATGAAAGTATTTGGCTTCACATGGAATACAAGTATTTATTGGAACTTATAAAGGGAGGACTGGCCGAAAAGTTCTATAAAGATATTAAAACAGCTTTAGTGCCTTTCCAGCCTGCGTTAAGATATGGGAAAAGTATTTTAGAGAATTCTTCTTTTATTGCAAGTAGTGAGTTTGCGAATGAGCAGATGCATGGTACGGGATTTGTTGCAAGACTTTCAGGAGCAACTGCAGAATTTCTTGATATTTTAAAATTCATGAATTTAGGGGCATCTCCTTTTAAAATGCAGGATGGAAAACTTATTTTTTCCCCAGAACCTGTTTTAAGCAAAGATCTTTTTTCTAAAGAGGAAAAAACAATAGAGTTTAATTTTTCAAAAGGGAAAAGAGCAGTAGTAATACCAAGAAATTCTTACGCGTTCAGTTTATTTGAAAACACATTGATAATATATGAAAATGAAAAAAAGAAAGACACTTTTGGCAGTAAAAAAGTTGTTCCAAAAGAGTATGAAATATTTGATACAGATAAAAAGAATTATCAAGTGAAAAGCGATATTCTTTCAGAAATGTTAGCAAAAAAGCTAAGGACAAAGAAAATAGATATTATCCGGATAACTTTGGGGTAAGCTGCGTAATGAGTAATGCGTAATGAGTACTGTGTCATGGGTCTGCTGTGGAAAACTAAAAACGTGTTAAGTTAAAAGGTTGCTTGATTCTGAATATTAGGGCAAAGATAGCCGGTTTATTTGGTTTAAATAAACGAAAAAGAAGATTTAGGGACAAAAACAGTCTTTTTTGTGAAAACTGTAAATGTCTCTATTTTTTTTCACTTTATTCCTAAGGACTTTTAAAAAGATAGTAAAAAAGATTGACAATGAAATGTATAAATAGTATAATTCAAGAAAAAGCAGAAGGAGATTCATATGAAAGGCGAATATGTTTTTACTTATAAAGGAATAAACGATAGAAAAAGGAAAAATCTGTCTATTTTAGAAATGATAAGAAAAAAAGGTACTATTTCAAGAACAGATATTGCTCGTGAAACAGGTATTAATATTGTTTCTATTTCTAATTATATTGATGGGTATATCAAAAAAGGATTTGTTAGTGAAAGCGGCTATGATATTTCCACAGGTGGCAGAAGACCTGAGTTAGTTTCTCTGGATCATGAAAGCCAATATGTAATTGGTTTAGAGATAGGTCCTGAAAAAATACGTGCAGTTATGACTGATCTGAGCCTTACTGTTAAACGTAAATGTGAAAGTGATAGACCGGAAGGTACTTTAGATATCGTTGGGTTAAAAGCATTAGATGTAATTTCTCAGATCATTGAAGAATCTGGTGTTAAAAAAGAAAAAATAGGACTCATAGGGATAGGTATTTGCGGGATAATAGATATAAGAAGCGGGATCATACATGATACAGACCCTACAAGAGGAAGGACAAAAACAAATCTTTTTACTCTTACGAGAAGTATGGAACTAAAGTTTGGTATAAGAACGCTTCTTGGTAATGATGCAACATGTGCTGTTTATGGGGAGAAAAGTTATATGCCGTCAGTTAATATTATGGATATGCTTTATATTTATTCGGATGTTGGCTGTGGTATCATAATTAATGGAGATATATATTGTGGTGTAGGAGGAAGTGCAGGAGAGATACAGCTGCTTTTAGATCAAAACGGAAAAAAAGACAAGAAAACTTTTTCTGAGGTATCTGCTTATGGGATCAGAGGTGTTGATCTTGGTATAGTTGAAAAGGTAAAAAAACATGTAGCCAAAAGAGAGGATTCCCAGCTCTTAAATTTGGTAAACAATGATATAAATAAGATCACAAAAGAAACTATATTCTTAGCCTCAGGTAAAGGAGATGTTTTAGCAAAAGAAGTGCTTTTTGATGCAGCATTGTGGTTAGGGACTAAAGTGGCATATTTGATCAATATATTTAATCCTGAAACAGTGATAATTGGTGGTGGAATAGAACAAGCAGGTAGTGTTTTCATGGTTGCTTTGGAAAATCAGATAAAACAATATGCCTATGAGGAAGCTTTTAATGATGTCCATATCTTTCCAAGCTTTCTTAGGGAAGATGCAGTAGTAATAGGTGCTGCGTCATTAGCAGTCAGGGAGCTTTTTCTTGATGCATAAGTCCAGTTTGTGCACATTTTAGCGGGAAGTGTGAAGTGGCTTATACCTTATTTATATGCAAATTATGTCAAAAAAGAATTTATATAATAAGCGTTAAAAACAAAAAAGCTAGATAGTCTCTTATTTACTTTTCCCCTACTTTATAGTACACTTACACAGTAACCATGTAGCGTTGTAAACGTTTACATTATTGTTACAGTTCTTTTACAGTGTTGTTACTAAAAAATTATATATATAAGGTAAACTTGTTTTAGATTAGAGATCTAAAACGTTATTTCTATATTCAGTTAATTAACGGGTTTAAAAAGGAGACAAATATGAGGCAAAATAAATTCAAGAACTTTTTCCTAACGACGATGATGATGGTAGTTTGTTTTTCTTTTTGGGGAAATCAAGCTAATGCAGCAGATCTGCCGCAATCAGATTACAATGCATATATGTTAGGCTTAGATACTGCAATAAAAAATGATCCTCAAGGGGATAGTTTATTTCTTTATCTTTTTGGGATAGCCCCAAAGCATCCATATACCAGTTCTACTGGACCAGATTATCCTGATAAACTTGGATCTATTGTTTATGAAACACACAATGATGGTACTCCTTTAGCATCTCCAGCAACACCAGCATCTATATCAGCTTTTGCCTCAAGTTATATAGATGGAATGAAAGCTGTTTATGAACTGGATCAGCATCTTCAAGCTTTTACATCTGATCAAAGAATGGGGTTTGTAACAATTTATGGTTCTTCTGTATCAGGAAGAGTTTTTTCTGTTATTCCTAGTTCTCCTTCAACTAGTCCTAACTATGTAAAATTTCTTTATGACACCGTATCTGACCCAAATAACTATAAAACTGCAGGTATTTTTATAGATAACTTTGAGCATGCATGGGATCTTTTAAAAACATTGAGACAATCATACACATATAAAAAATGGGGAGGAACTCTTGGTCAAACAGTAAGTGTTGTTGGTTTAGATATAATAAAAATACTTACTAAAATAAATATTCCTAATACTGGAAATTTACAGCAGATAACAACTCCTGATGATGGTAATGATCTTAATGAACCAAATGATCTGAGTGAACTTTTTGGTCTTATGTATGCAAGTGCTGATGCAGTTACAAAAGCATGGACAGATCCACTAGAATTCATGCAGGATTTTATAAGAGCAGCCGAGCTTTTACAAGTTTTAAGTGAAAATTCAGGAGAAGGGTTAGCTTCTTATGCGGCACTTACTGGAGTATATATAAGAGATTATAATGTTTTTGCAGCTACTGGAAGTGTTGAAAAAATGACACAGTATGAGATAGATGCTTTGTTTGGCATGATGTTCTATGCTGATGGCAGTCATTCTGTTGCTTATGATGACCCATATGGCTTTTTAGATGGACTTGATCGTGCTACTGCTTTATTAGACGCTATTCAAGATGGAGGAGAAACTGCAATTTCTCAGATATTTGTTCTTACAGGAGCTGATTTTAGTCCAGCTAATCCTATGAATCCTTTTAAAACAAGTGTGCTTTTTGGTTTAATGTATGATAACACAGGAACTCCTACTTTAGCATATACGGATCCTGTTGCATATGTTAATGCTTTGTTGAATGACGATAACATATATTATGTTACAGCTTTATATGAAAAATTAAAAGAGCAAAGTGCAATAGGCTATTATAATCAAATAATAGGCACGCATATGACCACTTCACAAATGGCAACAGGAGATTTTCAATTTCTTATTGATAATCTATATGGAAGAGTAAGTTCTACTGGAGATACTTTAGAAAGTATTATTGCATTAATAGGCGGGAGTGTTGTAGATGTTGATGGAAATAATGTAGATGATCGAATAGATGCATTTATCGCAGAATATGTTTCAGATGTAAAGACTCTAACCCCAAAAGCAAACACTTTATATGATCTTTTAGTAAGTAATAATGCTTTTGAGACCTTTAATATGGTTACAGGCAGTCAGCTTATATCAACAGGAACAAGACCTAAAGATTACCAGTATCTTTTCAGCTCTATGTTCAATGCAAATGGAACTCATACAGATGCTTATGATTTGCCACAAACCTATATTGATCAGTTACAGGACTTGGTAACACATTCTCAAAGTTTATTTGATGCAATTAATTCTCATAATGCCTTTGATGCATTTAATTCTATTACAAGTTTAAATATAAATGCAAATACATATCAAACTACTCTTTTAGGAGTAAGTTTTGGTGCTGCAACTATAGGTAGTGAAATAATTTCTCCTGAATGGTCAGGACAATTTGCACGATTTATTCACTCTCTTGCACAGCTTTTTTATGGAAATGATCAGCAGAAGTACGAGTATTATATGAACCAATATAATAGTTTAATAACAGATGTACAGCGTTATTATAACCAAGACAATGTTGCTCCTTATGCAGTATATAGAGATGGTGCAATATATGTTGGGCCAACTGGGCATGGTTGGGCTACTCCAAATGCAGAAGGCGGACTTGCTTCTGCATATTTAGGGCTTGCGAGTGTAGGATATAATCCTTTTATTCTTGGTGGTGGTGTAAGTTTAACAGAAGAACAGCAAGCAAAAATGTATAGTTATTTTTCATATTTTGCAGGACAAGCAAATCCTTCAAATGGATTGATAAAAACCTTTTATAATCCTCAAGGAGGCCAATGGCAGCAGGAAATAATGTGTTCAAGTTATGATCTTTCTCTTATGATAATTGGGGGAAGTGATGCTTTGGCTAGTAAGCTTATAACAACTTTAAGTACAAATGGTATAAGTGCTAGTGGAGGTGTGTTAAACAATCTTTGGTATGATTCGTCTTTGGTCCTAGATTGGGAAGGCTGGGACTGGGCTGTTACAGGAGGAAATAATGCATGGGTAGGAATAGCCTCTATTCAGTATTCTTATAGAACAGGGGATAATAAAGGTTTGGATTTTGCACGAAATATAGCAAACTTTTTGCTTACATTGCAGGATGCAGATGGCGGAATGAGAATGGGGCCTAAAGGGTTGTGGCATGACTTGAATTATCTATATCCTGATGGCGAGGGTTTTTATTGGAATACTAAATCATTGGAAAACAATGAAAGTATTTTGGCTTTTTTTGATTTGATGTATGAAATGACAGGAGAAGCACAGTATAAAACAACAGCTGATCAAATATATGGTTGGATGAAAAATATGTATGATTCTTCTAATGATATTTTTCACAGAGGTATGAGATATGATAACGGTACTTGGAAGTATGACGATGTTTTGTTAGGAGAAGACACCTTTGCTACTGATACTATTTCATGGTTACCTATACAAAGAATGGTTGAAGATGCTTATTTTGGAGCTACATCAGCTGAAAGAATAGCTGCAATTGAAAGAATTTATCAAGAAGCTTTCCAAAGAGCAGGAGTAAGTTATTCTCACTTACCAAAAGAAGTTTACGAAAAAATGTTTGGCTTAATGTTCGATATAGATGGTTTTCATACAGATGCTTATGATGATCCGGATCAATATGTTATTGACTTAATTGCATATATAAATAATGAGGCAGAATTACAAGCTTACTATGACGCATTGAGTGCAGACCAGAAATCTTTTTGGGCAGCGAACTTTACAGATCCAATAAATGTAATAATTACATGGGCAGATGATCCTGCAACACCGGCAATTGAACCTGATTACAATTATGCGGCGTTCGTAGCAACGTTTGATAAAGCGTATCAGTTGTATGTATTCTATATGGGATTAAGTTCAGCGCAAAAGACACAGTTCACAAATCTATATGGGACAGATATGTTCGTAATAGTAACAATGATGTATGACT
>JAQVOV010000060.1 GCA_028702395.1 Candidatus Omnitrophota bacterium | reverse complement strand
TTACCAAAGGATATTGTAGAAATAACCCATATGAATTTAAATGACAATACACTTGAAGGAATAAGACATAAAAAACTACCTGTTTTTTCTGTCCAGTTCCATCCTGAAGCAGGACCTGGTCCGCATGATGCACAGTATTTGTTTCAAGAGTTTATTGATCTAATACGAAAGCATAAGAAAGCTAAGTAAAAAGGAATGTTAGCCGTTAGTCTGTGGAATTTCCTGATAGGGGATAGAGACCAGTGACCAAAAACCATGACGGTTAATAGGGTTTATAGGCGTTTGGTGACTAGTGACTAGAAACTAGTGACTAGGACGATTAATAGGGTTTATAAGTATAAAGGGAACATAAACAATGACTCAAGACACACAGACACATTACACAAGGACACAGTTATGCCTCGAGATAAAAGTATAAAAAAAGTTTTAATAATTGGTTCAGGGCCTATCATTATCGGACAGGCCTGTGAATTTGATTATTCTGGTACCCAAGCAGTTAAAGCTATTCGAGAAGAAGGAATAAAAGTTATTCTTATTAATTCAAATCCTGCTACTATAATGACTGATCCCGAACTTGCAGATGTTACATATATTGAGCCCATTACACCTGAAATTGTTGAAAAAATCATTGAAAAAGAACGTCCTGATGCCTTATTGCCGACTTTAGGCGGTCAAACAGGGCTTAATACTGCAATGAAAGTAGCTCAAAATGGTGTTCTTGAAAAATACGGTGTTAAAATGATAGGTGCAAACAAAGAAAGTATTGCTAAAGCTGAGGACAGGGACCTATTCAAAAAAGCAATGAGAAAGATAGGATTAGATCTTCCTGAAAGTGAGATCGCACGTAACATGATGCAGGCCAAAAAGGCTATGAAAAAGATAGGTCTTCCTGTAATTATACGACCAAGTTTTACTCTTGGAGGTACTGGTGGTGGTATTGCAACAACAGAACAGGAATTCAATAAAATAGCAAGTCTCGGTCTTCAAAGCAGTATGATAAGTGAAATACTTATTGAAGAATCAATTCTTGGATGGAAAGAATATGAACTTGAAGTTATGCGTGATAAAAAAGATAATGTCGTTATCGTTTGTTCTATAGAGAATTTTGATCCAATGGGTATTCATACAGGTGACTCTATAACAGTTGCACCTGCACAAACTTTGACAGATAAAGAGTATCAGCTCATGAGAAATGCTTCTCTATCTATAATCAGAGAAATAGGTGTTGAGACTGGAGGCTCAAACATACAATTTGCTGTTAATCCTAAAGATGGGAGAATGATAGTAATTGAAATGAATCCGCGAGTTTCACGAAGTTCAGCATTAGCAAGTAAAGCAACAGGGTTTCCTATAGCTAAGATCGCAGCAAAACTTGCTATTGGTTATACACTTGATGAAATACAAAATGATATTACAAAAGAAACCCCTGCATGTTTTGAACCAAGTATAGATTATTGTGTCACCAAGATACCTAGATTTACCTTTGAAAAGTTTCCGGAAGCAAAAGATATTCTTGGAATTCAAATGAAATCCGTTGGCGAAACAATGGCTATAGGTCGAACATTCAAAGAATCTTTGCAAAAAGGGCTTCGAGGTCTTGAAATCGGACACTCCGGATTTGATAATAAACTTGATTTTTCAAAAGTTAGTGATGCAAAGATCCATCTTCGACTTAAGGAACCAAATGCTTCAAGGATCTTTTATCTAAAATATGCGTTACAAAAAGGATATTCAACAGAAGAGCTTTTTTATCTTACTAAAATAGATCCTTGGTTCATTGACAATTTGAAAGATATTGTGGAATTTGAATCTGAACTTGATAAACTTGTGAAAATTTCAGGAAAAAAACAGTATGCTTTTGGTAATGATATTCTGCGTAAAGCAAAAGAATACGGGTTCAGTGATAAACAACTTGCAATGATCGCAGACTGCAGTGAACTTGATATAAGGAGTTTGCGAAAGAAAGAAAAAATTGAATCAACTTTTAAACTGGTTGATACATGTGCAGCGGAATTCGAAGCATATACACCTTATTATTATTCAACATATGAGTCCGAAGATGAAACAAGACCTTCAAAAAAGAAAAAAATAATGATACTTGGCGGCGGGCCAAATAGAATAGGGCAAGGTATAGAGTTTGATTATTGTTGCTGTCATGCTGCTTTTGCTTTAAAAGAACTGGGATATGAAACAATAATGGTAAATTCAAATCCTGAAACGGTCTCAACGGATTATGATACTTCTGATAAACTGTATTTTGAACCTTTAACATTTGAGAATGTCATGGATATCATTGATAGGGAAAAGCCTGATGGGGTCATTGTACAGTTCGGAGGACAAACACCTCTAAATCTTGCACATGCTCTGGAAATCGCAGGTGCGCCTATCATCGGAACTAGTGTAAGATCTATAGAGCGTGCTGAAAACAGGGATATGTTCTCGGAACTTGTTAAAAATCTGAAAATAAAACAACCTGCTAATGGATCGGCTTATTCCAGAAAAGAAGCTAAAATGATAGCTCAGCAAATAGGGTATCCAGTTCTTGTAAGACCATCATATGTTTTAGGCGGACGCGCTATGCGTATTGTATATAGTGAAAAAGAGTTAAATGAGTTTATAGAGGAAGCTCAAAAAGTTTCTGAAGATAAACCAATTCTCATTGATAAATTCCTTGAAGATGCTATTGAAGTTGATGTAGATGCACTTAGCGATGGAAAACAGACAGTTATTGGTGGTATAATGCAGCATATAGAGGAAGCAGGCATTCATTCGGGAGACTCAGCATGTGTTTTGCCTACATATAATCTTAGTAATGAAATTCTTGAAACAATAAGAAAGAACACATATGCACTTTCAAAAGAACTTGAAGTAAAAGGTCTTTTAAATATACAGTTTGCTGTAAAGGATAATGAAGTATATGTTCTAGAAGTAAATCCAAGAGCTTCAAGAACAGTTCCTTTTGTAAGTAAAGCAACAGGAGTTCCGCTTGCAAAACTTGCAGCAAAGGTCATGACAGGCAGATCTTTAGCAAGTCTGAATTATACAAAAGAGATCATACCAAAACATATATCAGTCAAAGAAGCAGTTTTGCCATTTTCTCGTTTTTCTGGAGTTGATATTTTGCTGGGACCGGAAATGAAATCAACCGGAGAGGTAATGGGCATTGATAGGTCTTTTGGTATTGCATTCTATAAAGCACAAATGGCAGCTGGAAGCGCACTTCCGAATAAAGGAACAATTTTTATCAGTGTGAGGAATGATCAAAAAAAAGAAATTGCTGTTATTGCGAGTGATCTTAGAGCGTTAGAGTTCTCACTTGTTGCGACAAGCGGAACTGCAAAGATCATAAGTGATGCCGGTGTTTTAGTTACGACAGTAGGCAAAATAAGCGATGGAAACATCAGTGTTTTGGATGCAATGAAAAAAGGGAATATAAATCTTATTATAAATACTCCTACTGGTTCAAAAAGTCGTTCTGATACCAAAAAAATACGTGCTGCTGCGGTTTTATGCGGAGTACCTTGTATAACGACTTTACCTGGAGCAAAAGCTGCTGTTAAAGGTATGACTGAGATTGCTAAACAGGAACTGACTGTGCGATCAATACAGGAATATATAAAGGATATTTCACGAAGTAAAAAGTAAAAATGTCTCTTAGCCATCAGCTTTCAGCTATCAGCTTGTGGAAGGCTCTGAAAAGCGGTCTTGTAGGGGCAGACCTGTGTGTCTGCCCAAAAATAGTAGGGGCAATTGGGTCATGTGTCAATGTGTTTTGGGTCTGATGAGGAAGGGCCTGAACGCGGATTGATAGGGAGTAGAGACTAGAAACCAGAGACCAGTGAACAGAACGGTTAATAGGGTTTGGTGATTTGCAAAGCGCAAATCGCAAAGTGCTTATCGTAGTGGAAGGTTTTGAACGAAGTTTTGAAAAAGGGTGTCGCGAAGCTCGTGACTGGCAACGCGTAACGCGCAAACTGTCATCCCGGTTCCTTCGACATGGTTCGACAAGCTCACCATCAGAGCTCAGGATTACAGGGATCTAGAACGAAATAAAAGGAACTTTCTAAAGAGAGGCTATAACAAAAGTTTTTTTAAAAAGTCAGTATTAGACTCTTGACAAAAAAACCGCGTTAAACTTTTAACGAAATACGATATATAACTTACGCATAACGCACAACGCATAACGCAATACTGTATTAATAGAGAGGACAAAACAATGTGTGGAATATTCGGAATATCAGGACATAAAGAAGCAGGTAAGATAACTTATTTAGGATTATATGCTCTTCAGCATAGAGGTGAAGAAAGTGCAGGGATTGTTTCTTATAACAAGAACAATATCATTATGAAAAAGGGTATGGGACTGGTAAGCGATGTTTTTGATAAAAAAAGCATTGACTCTTTAAAGGGTAAAGTTGCAATAGGCCATGTAAGATATTCTACGACCGGAGGAAGTCATTCAAAGAACATTCAGCCTTTTTTTGTTAAACATAAAAATGGAAATCTTGTAATAGCACATAATGGTAATCTTACTAATTCTTTTGATTTAAGCACAAAACTTGAACAATCAGGTTCAATTTTCCAAACATCTATGGATTCTGAAATAGTGGTACATTTATTAGCAAAGGAAGTTTCCCCTTCTATTGAAAAAAGAGTTATTAATGCCCTTTCTCAAATTGAAGGTGCTTATTCACTGCTGCTTATGATAAATGATACAATGATAGCTGCTCGTGACCCTTTTGGATTTAGGCCTTTATGTTTGGGGAAATTAGAAGGAGCTTATATTGTAGCTAGTGAAACTTGTGCATTGGACTTAATAAATGCCACTTATGTACGGGATATCGAACCTGGTGAAATTGTTTTTATTGAAAACGGAAAACTCCGATCAGTCAAGGCTTTTGAACCCCAAAAACATGCTCATTGTATTTTTGAACATATCTATTTTGCTAGACCTGATAGTATGATCTTTGGAGAAACCGTTTATAATGTCAGAAAAAAATTAGGTGCATGTTTGGCTGAAGAGGCTAAAGTTGAGGCTGATTTTGTTATGCCAATACCTGACTCAGGAAGTTTTGCTGCTTTAGGGTATGCCCAAAGATCACAAAAGCCTTTTGAACTCGGCATAATACGAAATCATTATATTGGAAGGACCTTTATTCAGCCATCCCAATTTACAAGAGAATTCAAAGTTAGAGTAAAGCTTAATCCAATAAAGAACGTTTTAAACGGGAAAAATGTCGTTGTTGTGGAGGATTCCATTGTACGAGGAACAACAAGTCAGAACAGGGTCAAAACATTAAGGAATTCAGGTGCAAAAAAAATACATTTTTGTGTAAGCTGTCCTCCTATAAAAAACCCTTGTTTTTACGGTATAGATTTTCCTTCTAAAAAAGAATTGATAGCAGCAAATAAGAGCGTTGAGCAGATCAAGGATTTCATTGGAGCTGACAGTCTTCATTATCTCAGTTTAAATGGAATGCTCGATTCAGTTGGGATCGATAAACAAAGTTTTTGTACAGCATGTTTTTCTGGAAAATATCCTACAAAGATACCAACAAAATTCTCAAAAAAAATGCTTGAAAAGAACAAATAGAGGTAAATATGTGCGGTATTGTCGGATATACAGGCAAAAAAGAAGTAAAAGATATCCTTCTTAATGGCTTGAAAAAACTTGAATATAGAGGTTATGATTCTGCAGGTGTTGCCATTGAAGTCAATGGTATGCTTGTTTTAAGACGCTGCGAAGGTAAGATAGCTAATCTTGAAAAGATCATTCACAATGAATCCATCATTGGAACTACAGGAATCGGACATACAAGATGGGCAACACATGGAAGGCCTAGTGAAGAAAATGCACACCCGCATACAGATTGCAAAGGCAGGATAGTTGTTGTTCATAACGGTATAATTGAAAATTATATTTCATTGAAAAAACGTTTAGAAAAAGAAGGACATAGATTTCGCTCAGAAACTGACACTGAGGTCATTGCGCATTTAATAGAAAAATGCATGTCAAAAGCCAAAACAAAAGATCTTTTAAGAGCTGTTCATCTTGCAGTTGGTTATCTAAAAGGTTCATTTGCTATTGCTTGTATCTCTTTGGATGATCCTGATACAATTGTTGCAGCAAGACAATTCAGCCCTCTGATAATAGGTATTGGAAAAGAAGAACATTTTGTGGCATCTGATATTCCTGCGATCTTAGAGCACACTAGAAATATCATATCTATGAATGATGGTCAGATCGCAAAATTAACTCCAAAAAAAGTCGACATTTATGATCTTCAAATGAAAAAAGTTTCTGCACAAGTCATGAATATTCCCTGGGACCCTGTTACTGCAGAAAAAAGTGGATATAGACATTTCATGCTAAAAGAGATCTTTGAGCAGCCGCGTACTATTGAAGAGACTTTTAGAGGCAGGATTTCTCTGGATCCAGCTAAAATTTTCCTGGAAACGATGGATATTTCCACTGAAGATATCAAGAATATTCAGGGCATTGTCTTTATAGGTTGTGGAACAGCTTATCATGCAGGTATAATAGGAAAATATATTGTGGAAAATGAAGCAAAAATACCGGCTGATGTTGATGTTGCTTCTGAATTTCGATATAGAGATCCTCTTGTCAATAAAAACACTCTTGTTGTTGCAATAAGTCAATCTGGGGAAACAGCAGATACCATACAAGCTGTAAGAGAAGCCAGAAAAAAAGGTGCAAAAGCTATAGCAATATGCAATGTCATAGGCTCAAGTATAACGCGTGAAGTTACAGGTGTAATTTATACGCGTACAGGCCCTGAGATAGGAGTGGCTTCAACAAAAGCTTTTACTGCTCAGATCGTGGCAGTTTATATGTTAGCCTTATATCTAGGAACAAAAAAAGGTGTGATAAAACAACAGCATCTTAGTGATATGATAAATGACTTGTTGTGTATACCCAAACAGATCGAAACTATACTAAAAAAAGAATCTCTCATTAAAGTTGCTGCACACAAATATTTCACAAAAAAAGATTTTCTTTATCTTGGAAGACACTACAATTATCCCATTGCACTTGAAGGCGCACTGAAATTAAAAGAGATCTCATATATCCATGCTGAAGGATATCCGGCTGGAGAAATGAAACACGGGCCAATTGCATTGATCGATCAGAATATGCCTGTTGTTGTAATTACGACAAAAAGTTCAGTGTATGAAAAAATATTAAGTAATATTGAAGAGATAAAAGCCAGAAGTGGCCTTGTAATTGCTATTGCAAATAAAGGCGATAAAAAATTGGAAAAAATAGGTGTTGATGATATTTTTTATGTCCCAAAAACATCCGAAGTATTGTCAACTATCTTAAATACTGTGACTTTACAGCTTTTTGCTTATCACGTTGCAGAACTTCTTGGCTGTGATATTGATCAGCCTAGAAACTTAGCGAAGAGTGTGGTGGTTGAATAAGCGTAGATTGAATAGCTTAGTTTAAGGAAAAAGTAAAAAGGCAAAAGGTAAAAGGGTGGAACGCCTTAACGATGTTTTTGTAGGGGCGTATTGCAATACGCCCCTACAAAGAAATAAGATCCCACAATGATAACTAGTTTTTTTACTTTTTACTTTTACCTTTTTACTTAAATTGCTATAAAGGAGAACAATGTTAAAAGATGGAATACTGATAATTGATTTCGGTTCACAATATAATCAGCTGATAGCTCGTCGTGTAAGAGAAAACAATGTCTATTGCAAGATCGTTGCTCCAACAATAACTATCGCTGAGATCAAAAAAATAAGCCCAAAAGGCATCATTCTTTCCGGGGGCCCTTGCAGTGTTTATCATGGAGCAGCCCCTTCCTGTGATAAAGAACTTTTTGAAATGGGGATACCTGTCTTAGGAATATGTTACGGAATGCAGCTTTTGACAAAGCAATTAGGAGGGAAAGTTCATCCTACCAATAAAAGGGAATATGGCGAAGCACAATTAGAATTAAAGAATAAAGATGACATTTTTTCACAGATACCTGAAAAAAAGATCATTTCTTGGATGAGCCACGGAGACTATGTTGCAGCCATCCCAAAAAACTTTAAGACCATTGCTTCTACTAAAAACACTAAATTTGCTGCTATTGCAGATGTCCAAAAAAGGATCTATGGGGTTCAATTTCATCCTGAAGTTGCACATACCCAAAAAGGCACAAAGATACTTTCAAACTTTTTATTCAAAGTTTGTAAATGCAAAAGAACGTGGACAATGAGATCTTTTGTAAAAAGATCTATAGCTGATCTAAAAGAATATATAGGAAAAGACAATGTCGTTTTAGGGTTGAGCGGTGGAGTGGATTCATCGGTTGCAGCTGTGTTATTACATAAAGCCATAGGTAAACAGCTTCATTGTATTTTTGTCGATAATGGTGTATTACGGAAAAATGAAGCTAAAAATGTAGAAAATCTTTTTAAAAGGAACATGAAACTGAATTTAACTGTTGTTGATGCCGCAGATGAATTCTTAAAAAAATTAAAAGGTGTAAGTGACCCTGAGAAAAAAAGGAAAATAATAGGCAATCTATTTGTTAGGATATTTGAACGTGAAGCAAAGCGAATAGGAAATGTCAAATTCTTAGGACAGGGGACTTTGTACCCTGATGTAATTGAGTCTGAATCTGCTTTTGGCGGGCCAAGTGCAGTAATAAAAAGCCATCACAACGTCGGAGGATTGCCCAAAAAAATGGGATTAAAGCTTGTAGAACCATTACGTGAACTTTTTAAAGATGAGGTCCGTGCTCTAGGTAAAGAACTTAATATGGCAAAAGAAGTATTATGGCGGCAGCCATTTCCTGGGCCAGGACTTGCAATTCGTGTTTTGG
>JAQVOV010000059.1 GCA_028702395.1 Candidatus Omnitrophota bacterium | reverse complement strand
ATTCTCTTTCGGCATTTTCATATATAAATCTTTTGCTTTTAGCATAAGCAAGAAAACTCATCATATGGACATCTGCGGTCCATCTGCCTCCTACATTATCGTACATAGCACCAAAACCAGGGGCATTGTCTCCAAGAATAGCCATAAGCCCTGAGTTTCTTGCAAAAGCAGAAAGCCTGCTATCCTCAGGTCTATCCGTAGTTTCAAAGAACATATTACCTAAAACTGTAGCAAATATTTTTTGAACAATCTCTTCTTCAATTACAACACCTTCTTCTATGCATTTATTGTGAATTAATTTTATAAAATGATATGTGCCCCAAACTTGTTCATCGACAATAAACAGGTCTTTCCCTGCTTTTTCTTTCCCTTGTACAAAATTCATTTCATGTAAAGTATTGAAAACAACATCAGCAAATCTTTCACCGTTTACATTATTATTTTTCAATATGGCAATATTCTTGAACAATGCCTTTAATATATCCCCATATACTAACATTGTTTCATCGGTAGACCCTGATTTTGAACTCGGAACAACTGCCACTTGATCCCAAGACGCACCTGTTTGATCCAATAATTGTTGTATGCCTTTTTCATAATCTTTACCAAGCTCATATTCGCCAACTACTATTACTTTATTGAAAAGTCTATTAAAAACATTTGCAATAGCTTGAAATGGTGTATGCTGTCCGCCTATACCGCATTTAATAATGACCTTTATAGGTTTATTATTAATTCTTTCTCTATCAACAAAAAAGCTCTTCATAGCTTCAACGATCTTGAAGAACATATTTCTTCCTCTATGAGTATAATATCCCTGCTCACCTTGTTCATCTGTAGCGAACGATCCATCTATAGCTGCACCAGCTTCAACACCGGCACCAACTTTAACGTCTGCATCTATCGCTTCTTCTACAGTTGCCCCATCAAGTTCTTTACTATATCCTCCTTTAAGAAAGGCTTTAGCATCAGAAGAGTTTGGGTCAAGCGGTGCATGAAGTTTTTCTGCTAACTTTTTTGAACCTTCTTTCTCCTCAGAATATATTATCTTTTGAATCCTATTTATTTCTGCTGTTAATGGAGTTACATCTAAATTCTTAGTAGCCAAATAATCCCTGATCTCTGTTATGCTCGAAACAAGTGAGCGCCAATCTTTACCTTCAAATATAGTTGTAAGTTTTTCACTTGTATTTGACCATCTGACAAGCGCAGTACGACCATCTTCAAGCTGCATTTTATAACCTGCTACAACAACATATCCATCATCTTTAGGCTGAACAAAATAATCATGTTCCTGTTCAGATTGTGGAATACCATCAACATATACGATCTTCCCTGTAGTTTCTTTTAATCTGCTGCCAAAAACTTCTTTCATCCATTTTCCTGCCTCATGTGCAGTTGATATTTTTATAGCATTCGGTATATTAATGTTTACTTCTCTGCTGCTATAAGCTCCTGGGAAATTATCAAACAGATCAGTCAAGTTCTTTCCTTGGATATTCAATATTGGACATTCCAGTTTAGGCATAGTTTCTCTGATGCTCATTAATGTAATAA
Source organism: Candidatus Omnitrophota bacterium (assembly GCA_028702395.1). Taxonomy (GTDB): domain Bacteria; phylum Omnitrophota; class Gorgyraeia; order JABMRN01; family JABMRN01; genus JAQVOV01. The sequence goes on along the minus strand of JAQVOV010000059.1, from coordinate 7,443 downwards.
GGCCTGCAACAGCACAATCACAAACTCTGTTTGGATATGCTTTTGATACATGGAAAAAGTTATGCCCTGATGCTTCTGCAGTAAAATAAGTTTTCTTAAGCTGCGCTAACTTCTCCATAAATTCACTGTCATTTTGGAGCATTTCTTTTGCACTTACAAAATCATCTATTCTTTTTATATTTTCCACCATGAATCCAAGCTGAGGAGGATAACCTGTTGCAATGTATATTCCTTCAATAAAATTTTTATCAGTAACACCTGTTTCATCCTGTAATTTTTTATTTATATTATCTATAAGACTTAGCAGTTTACTGTTCGCTCTAACATCACATGCAATTCGAATTGGCGTCATACCAGATAAAACAAGCTTTTTTATGACTTCTTGATTATCAGGATGCAGTAAAAATCTTTGGTAATAAGGTAAGGTCATTTCAAAAGCAGGTACATCTCTTCCATCTTCAAGAATAGCGGATATTCGGTCTGCATCACAATCAAAAACACCGCCTATTGCCAATGGCATGCTTCCGGTTCTGGTTGTATTAATAGCATTCACTACTGATTGAGTATCTTTTAAAGCTTCAGGTTTTGACGGATCCCAAATGCCTGCACCCATATCTGGATCAGGTGTACCATTTATTACAACAGCAATTTTCTTGTGATTTTTAAGTACCCATGATTGTTTTACCAATTCTGAAACTTTTCCAGGATCAACAACACCCTCAATCTCAATAACCTCAAACCCTCTTTTTGCAAAAAGCATCTTTACCATAGGCCCTGCTGCTCCTGCTCTTGTATCAATAACAGTTATTTCATCCTTAGTAAGCTCCGGTAAAGTTTCATCCAATATTTCAACAACTTTTTCTAATAAACCTTGTCTTGTTCCTACATTTATACTTTCGGGTTTCTTTTCATTGAATTTTTCAGCAATTTCTTTTCTTTGAGACCATAATTCCTCTAATGGCTCTGCATAGAGCGGATCTAAACTACCATTACCACGATCCAATTTTATCTTAAATCCATTTTTATGAGGTGCTCCATGACTACCTGAAACCTGAACCATCACAGTATCTTTATCTATATTCTCTGTTGATAAAAGATTAAGAGCCCCTGTTGTAATAAAATCAGGGCAATAATCAGCTTTTACTCCAACACTTGCAAGTCCCAAAGCCATTACATATCTTAGAATAGGCGTATGATGCCTTATATCACCTGTAAGAAGGGCTTTCTGCCCTGTTTTGAGAAAATGTGTTCCTAAAAGTTTTCCTATAATAAAAAGGTTTTCTGCTGTAAGATCAACTGCTCCATCTTTTGATTCTTGGGCATTTCCTCTTACATCATAACCTTTACCAAACCCGAACATATCCGCAGGCAATTTATCTATAAGATCCTTTTGTTGTACCTGATCTTCAAAATATGCTACGATCTCATCTTGAGGCATATCTACAATTTTATTATAAGCTTGAAGATCACCCTTAACAGCTTTCTCAAATAAATATCCTAAAGGATCTCCTTCTTCTGCAAAAGCTATACTTCTTTCATTATTCATATAGTTAGGCATTCTAACCTTGTTCTGCCCTCTATAATAAGTAATATTCTTTAAAAGATCTTCCGGCCTTTTGCCATTATTTATCAAAGCTTTACCGACTTCATGATTGATCACTCCTCTAAGCTCTTTTGACAAAAGAGGTATTTCACTATAATCATTCATGAACTGATTATAATAATCCATTACAACATTATTAGGAACAGCCAAATATCTTAAAAGTTCAAAAACAATAAGCATACTTGTCTGCTTAATATTCCCTCTATCTATGACCATTATACCATTATCACTTGCATGTCCATAAATACGAGTCCCATCTTCTATTGTTAAAAAAGGGCTTTTTGATTTGAATACTGTAATAACAGGTTTTTCTGTAACATTGCCTTTTAGCGGCAAAGCTATTTTAAGACCCTTCTGATCCGGATCTGTGCTGGAAGATAACAGATCTTTAAAAATATCAGCTAATACATCTAGCTCATTCTTTTTTAAGAATTCCATTACTCTTTCATTTTCAAAATAAAGATCTGTTTTTTTCGGCCCTATTGCATCTCCGGCAAAAGCCTTTTTGATGACTTCATCAAGTTGTTCATGGACCTGTTCATCAGTTATATTAGTTAAGATCGGCATGTCAGATGAATAAGGTCTTAAAGGTGCTTCTGCATAACAAAGATTTCTTTTGTCTTCATCATCTATACTTTTGCATGTTTGTGCAAATAAAGTCTCGTCTTCTAAGATGCTCCTTATTTCAATAACATTTCTATCAGTCTTGTTTTGATCAACTGATCGATCAAAAGCTTCAACCATATTTTTTTGTAGACCCGAAGAATTTTTATGTGCTCTGATATAGGAAGACATGAACATCAAAGCATATTCTCTAACTGAAAGTTTTCTTTTAGCTAAAACTTCCTCTATTGCTGGTAGTTGACTATCTGCATCCAATAAAAGATCTGCATCAGATAAAGCCGGAGCACCAAGAGTACTCACATTTCTTTTTTGAAGATCATTATCCAGACTAAAACTTGTACTTGAAACAAAAAAAACAGGGATCAACAAAAATGAAAAAAACTTCAAAACTTTCTTACTTAATAACATTCTTCCTCCTTATTTCCGAGAAACACTTTTTTATTTTTCAAATATATGTAGATTAACTTTTTCTTACTTTACCATATTTTGATTTTTTAATTGTCACAGAAATGTAAAAGTTTTGTGTGCGATATATAATAGGTTTGGCCCTAGATCCAATGCGAAGACAGTTCCCTTGGAGACAGTTAAGAACTTTCACCATGGTGAAAGTTCTTAACTGTCTCCAAGGGCCTTATTCCTATATACAAAAAAAGACCGGCTTTTTGAGCCGGTCTTTTTCACCATCATATCCCCTAAACGCTTTTATGCACTCCACAAGATCTGACGTCTTGTTCGTATCAATGTATCCAGCGTTCCTGTAATAGGTTGTGGCGGAATAAGAAGTTTACTAAGAAGAATTCCTAGCCTATTACTGAATGTCTGTCCTTCTAAACCTAACAACATAACTAGATCTGCTCGGGTTATCTCAGTTCCTATTTGAACTAACTGCTGCATTATATTTAACAATAGTATCCCGCTATCATCTGTGATCTCTTTTGTATTAGCAAGCACAACTGCTGCTGATTCTATTTCTCTAATGAAAAACACACCTTTTTCTCTAAGATCTTTTTCTGCTGGTTTTTGCACAGGCATTATTTTCATTGTTTCCAATAAAGTTTTAACCCGTAAGCGGTCTTCTTCAGCTTTTGCATCTTTTTTATTCACATTTAGATCTTCAAGATCTTCGCCATATGCTATAACAACGTGTTCATATTTTGGATCAAATGAACTTTGGCTAAGGTCCGAAAGATCTGCATACTGTCTCATTGAAACAGTTCCTCCTGAAATCAAAGAAAGGATCTTTTTCTCTTCTGAGAAATTATTACCAACATGCATATTGTTTGCAACATGCAGCATGATCTCCTTACGGCCCTCTTTCTTTGCTTTAATGTCATTAAATGCATTCTGACTAGTTTCAGAAGTTAAAGCGTTGAAAGCATCAAAAACCTTTTGCTCATCTTTTTCTACTTCAAATACTACGTGTGAAACCACATCATTTTCAGGTGCAACTATAGAATAACCTTTCTTTACTGAAACAACGGTCATATCTCCTTCTCTTAAGTTTTCAATGGTTTTACCATCTTCATCCACTACAAGAGTAACGCCTTTTTCTGCAATAACTACAACTTCTTTACCTGCAAGAAGGTCATCCATTTCTATCTTTGTACCCATAGCTACAGAATATGTTTCAACAACAACGTTATCCTGTTTACCTAGCACTCGTATAACGTTTTCATTATCCGCAGCTATAACAACATCTTGTCCGTTATGGTATTTCAAAGTATTACCTGAAACCACGATCTCACCGATAACCTTCTCTGCATTAACAATTTTCAGGACCTGAGCAGCGGTTATTGGCCTTACCAAAGGAGAAATTTGTCCTGTTACAGGATTGGAAAGCCATAAAACAAGATGAGCATCAACAAGCTGCATAGCTCTGGTACGGTCATTTTCTGATATACTATTCCCCATATTCATTAAAAACGCTTCTATTTGTGCTTTATTTTCCTCGACCATTGCTACTGACATATCATATGTAGCTTTAGCAAAGTTGATATTATCAAGTGATCTTCTTGAAAGTATCTCTCTTTCTGAAAGATCAGGGTTTTTCACATGTTCTACTGCATGCGCCATATAAATAGTCTTTTCTGCAGATTGAAGATTATTTATCCATTTAGCCCTGGTAGGAGAAAGATATAATTCTCCGGCAATAGGATCCATAGCTTCCCCGCCAAATCCTTCATGCACTGAAAGAATATCGTCAAAAGCCTCAAGACCAGGTATAATATATATATCTATACCTTCTACAGATTCTATCTGTTGAGCTTCTTTTCTTGCAAAAGCCCCTCTTATAAAAGTTTTGACATTATTGGCATTCTCTGAAGAAAGTTTTTCTCCTGTTAATGTTAACCTATCACCTATTGTTTTTTCATAATCTTCTTTATTCTCTATCTTTAAAACTTTTACTTTTCCGCTTTCTGATATAACAATACGTATGTTCTCCAATATCATTTGACCATTAACAATGAACTGCTGCAACTCAGGCATTGTCATAAGATCTACCGTCATATCCGTATTATTTATAATATCCACATATCCCACATACTTAGCATTTCTAAGTTGTATTTTTCCTTTGACCTTTAATCCTTTAAGTTCTTTCACATAACTTTTTTCTCCGAATGCATTAATGTAATTCTGTAATTCCTCCCAATATTTTCCTGAGTCTTCAAAAACCAGTTGTGGAGGTACAAGATCATCTTCAGCATCCTTTAATATGTTATTTTCAGCATCAAATTCATAATAATCGGTATAACCTAATAACATCCAAGGATCATAAGCTTTCTTCTGAGGAGTAAAAAACTCTGTTCTTGGTATATCAACAAAATATAATAATCTATCTATACCATATTTACCTAAAATATTCCTTACTCTTTGATCTTCATGATAATTTATCATGAACCACTTATTAAGATTGTGCATTGATAGTCCAATAGCACCATCTATAGGAATATATTCTTTACCATCTTTTGCGACCTTAGCAGGCTTGTCAATAAGTGTTGGTGCAAAAAGTTGGTCTAATTCAAATTTCGTAAGTATTCCCTGCTTAACAACTTCATTTAAAATGTCATGTAAAACCAATTTATTTATATAAAAAATATTTGTGTTAAATGCTTGTGCGCCTGCTTGTCCTAGTCCGCCTTCTTGGCCTGCTCTATAAAAATCCTTTTCCTGCCCGGCACTTTTAGCATCAGCAACTTCCATTTGTGTTGGTATATAAATAACTGTTCCATCTGATAAAACATATCTCTCAACACCGTCCTTGCCTCCTTTTTCATCTATTGGAGTAGCAGTTGTTGTGATCTTTATTATAGGCAAATTGTTTTCTACCATATATCCAGTAATATATGGATCGGGTCTACTGTTAAGATTATCGCCATTACAAAAGAACTGAACATGTGCTTGGGCATTTGGTTTATTTGTAAGGCCCATTTTCTGGTTGTATGTCTCTGATAAAAATAAAAATCCAAACTGTCCATGTCCGCCTGGTTGTGCATTAGCATTTTTATCTGTAGCTACCTGCCAGGTAGCAGCATTTAATCCAGGAAGATCCGCTTGTTGTACCATTGGAAGGATGACGATCCCTGCATCATTAAGAAGCTGAGCATATGTTCGCGATCGCATTCCATCTCCTATACGATCATAATAACATGTTGTCTCATATAAAAGTGTTTCATAAGATATCTTTGATTGCCAATTAACAAGGGCTTGAAATTCTACATCAGCAAAAACACCTTGTTCTTTAGCCATTACTAACTGCATAAGCTTCGCTTCTGCAACACTGATAAATTCTGCTTTTCCATTTACTTCAACTAAGAAACCTAGGTCCAGTCCTTTTGCAGATAAAGTAACCTCTGCATCTGATCTTCCTAAAGCTCTAGCTATCATTTTCTTGAATTCCAATCGACCTAAACTTTCCCCTATACCGCCGTCTAAAGAACTAACAGTAACTATGGTCTTTCCGGAAGCATCAAGAAACCTTTGTTCTTTTAGATCCCCATATTTCTTTGACTGAAGATATTCTGCTCTTTCTTGTTCTGTAAGAAGTGCTGTTACCAAGAAATTCCAAGCATTCAGCACATCTTTAGGATCAGATTTTGGATCTGTAGTCATTCTAAGCGCGGTTTTCAAAGGATCTTTTATGCCTTTTCTTCTATTTAAATATTGTGTGTACATTACTTTCAAATATCCTGCATCAATATCATTAAGTGCAAATACCTTTGCTGCTTCAACAATATTCTCATCTATTTGTTCAGGAGTTATATTTATTGTTGTTGCTTTAAAAGCATTCAGAACATCTTTAACAGGCACAGCAGCTAAAGCTTCTTTTTCTGACTTTTCAGGATATTGGATATGATATAATTCATGCATCCAGAATTGCTGCCATACAGCAGGTTCAAGACCTTGAACAAACGCCATCATCTCAGGAGAAAGATATATGTTCTTACGAGATCTTCCTACATGCGAAATGTTCCAAGTATCATATCGACTTAAATCCGAAATAACATAAACATTAATACCTTCAGCCTTGAATATCTCTGCCAATTTAGCATCTGCTTGAGAAAGAACTTCAGCAGTAACATCTGAGGAAGTCCCATTTTCAAAACTTTCTTTTATTGTACTGTTGACCATGTTATGTTCATCACGAGTTACTATTTTAGATTTCCCGTTACAATCATAAGCAATCGCAACACCATCAGGTCCATCAATAACCTGTTGAGCTAATGTATCAAAATTAGCATCAATGAATTTTATTACTTGTTCTTTTACCTCTGCATTTGCAAAAGTTGCAGAGCCTACTTGTTCTAACAAATATGTCTTTAAAGACACAGCATCTTTGGCCCTAAAAGTTTCTACATATGCTAAGATAAATTGTCTGGCAACATCATCCGAGAACCTTGTTATCAATGCATCTAACTGTCCTTTCAATCCGCTACTCAAGGCAATATCATCATTCAAATTTGCTGGAGCAAGTGTTGCATTGTCAGGTTGAGCAGCATCGATAAGAAGTTCTTCAAAAGGGGTTTTCTGACCTGTAAGGACCTGAAAATACGGACTTTCAACATCTTCTGTTATAGAAGGACTAATTACAATATAAGAAACATCTTCTTTTTTAAGAAAAGTTGTTATCCTTTTAGTATGAAATCATCCTGTTATTAAAGCTGCTATTCTAACTTTTTTACCTTTCATTCACTTGAACATATTATCAACTAATATCT
>JAQVOV010000058.1 GCA_028702395.1 Candidatus Omnitrophota bacterium | reverse complement strand
TTATCGCAAAACATGGTTGGTTAATAATGATTATAAAAAAAACAAGAGTTTATTTTGTTTTTATTTCCATGTTTTTTATAGCTAGTGCTTTTTCTCAAACTGCTCCTAAAACAGCATCTCAAACACAGTATGCTGATACTGTTATTAGTTATGTTAAATTTGTATATGATGGGGATACTGTTCTTTTATCAAACAACCAGAAAGTAAGATATATCGGTATTGATACGCCAGAAACGGAGCATTCAAAAAAAGGAGCTCAGTTTTTTTCAAAAGAGGCAACAACTTATAATAAAAATCTTGTTTTAAATAAAAAAGTAAGATTGGAATTTGATATCGAAAAAAGGGATAAATATGGCAGATTACTTGCCTATGTTTTTGTGGATGATATATTTGTTAATGCAAAATTGGTTGAAGACGGTTTTGCAAAGGTTTTTGAATTTCAACCAAATATAAAATATAGAGACCTGTTCCAAAGATTGCAGAAAACTGCCCAAGATCAGAAAAAAGGGATGTGGGCTGTAAAGCCTTAGCAAAGCGCATATCGCAAATTGCTTATCGCAAAGCGCAAATCGTAAAGGAAAAGGTTCTGAATCGAGCTTCGAGCTTTGCACAACAAGCTAGTGGAACGTCCAGAATAGAGTTTATCTAAGGTAGAAGTCAGATGTCAGAGATAAGAAGTCAGAAGGTTAATATGACTTTTAGGCTATTTTTGAAAAATCAAAATCCGCAAGTATTCAACTGTTGGATTTTAAATTGCCTCTTAATTTTTCTGACCTCTGATCTCTGACATCTAACATCCAACATCCAACATCCAACATCCAACATCCAACATCCAACATCCAACATCTAACATCTAACATCTAACATCTAACATCTAACATCTAACATCTAACTTCTAACTTCAAACTTCTAACTTCTAACTTTATAATAACGCTATATACTTGACATTACATATATTTATGCTATATTATACGATATTCCAACTAGGGGAAAGGGGGGCTTATGTCAATTGAAAATGGAGATCGAAGGAAATATCTTAGGTTTGAATCTTCAGTGAACGCGAAAATCATAACAGACAAAGATGTTATTTGTCCGCGAGTTAAGAACTTTTCACCTATAGGCATTAGGTTTAATACAGATACACCTATTGGCGAAAATGCTGACTTTGAGATATCTCTGCAGCTGCCTGAGGCTAAAAATCCTGTCCATATACAGTGTAAAAGTATATGGCAAAAAGAAGAGAACGAGCAGGAAAAAAAATATTTTGATATAGGAGCAAAGTTCGTTACTATTGAAGAAGACAATAAGAATACTTTTTTAAAAGTTCTTTGTGATCTGTTATATGGAAAAAAAGTTCTATAAAAGGGGGATAATTTGAAGATTATTATAGTACTATGTTTGTTGTTTCCTGTGCTCTTATGCGGATGTTTTATTGAAGAAGAAATGGTTCCCACTCCGAAAAAGATAGTGGATAATCCTCTAGGGACAAAAAAGGTCAGAATTGGCATGACAAAGGAAGAGGTTTCCTACATATGGGGAGATCCAACTCAGGTATATTTTGAGGATGTTAAGGATATGGGAAATAGAGAAGTATGGCAATATAACAGAAGAAGCGATCTGATCCCTGTTGGCGGTACTTTTATAGACAAAAATTTGTATTTATATTTTGATGGGAAAAATCTTACAAAGATATCAGATGTAAAGCTTGAAACGGTTGAAAATGAACAATAAATTTCTTTTTTTACCAAAAAATAGAAATAAATGTACATATACTGCCTAAAAAACAAAAATAATAAATAATGTAAGTATGTTTTGCTTATCATAGGGGTAGAAAATGGATCCCAGAATTTTCTTTTTTAAGATGATGAGAGAACTTATGATAGATCTTTTGAGAAATCAGTGAGCAATAGAAAATAAACGGATAATACCTTAGTTTGTGTTATCTGTAATGTGTTATGAGTAGGGGATGAGCCAAAAAGAAGTTTTGTAAAGACGATATTAAGATATTCTGATACACAGACAGATAACGGATAACAGAAAACTAAAATAGAAAAAGGAGAACAAATGCTACGTTTTGTATGTAAATCAAAAATTGCAGGAGCAATTATCACGAAAATAGACCTTCATTATGGAGGAAGTATTGGTATTGATAAAAAGATATTAGATGCTGCTAATATGGCTCCTAATGAGGTAGTTCAGGTTTTAAATCAAAATAATGGAGCTAGATTTGAAACGTATATTATTGAAGAAAAAGAAGACTCAGGGGTGATAGCCCTTTACGGGCCTGCGGCACGTTTAGGAGAAGTTGGTGATAAACTTTACATATTGACACAGGGAATTGTGGAAGGGAAAGAATTACCAAATCATAAAATAAAAGTTGTTAACCTTGATAAAAAAAATGATATTATGTAAAAACAAGGGAAGAACTCGTGAGAAATATTCAAGACTATAGCATTGTTACTTTTCCGTCAGATATTCTTAGAAAGAGAATGAGAAAGGTGGGAAAAGTTGATGAGAAAATACGTAGTATCCTCTCGTCAATGCTTTATACTATGTACAAAAATAGCGGTATAGGACTTGCGGCGCCACAAGTCGGCATTGACTTTAATATTGCAGTTGTTGATGCTGGCGACGGCATTTATAAAATGATCAATCCGGTTATTCTTGATAAAAAGGGAACAGATATTACAAGTGAGGGGTGCCTTAGTTTGCCATCAATTCTTGTTACAGTTAAACGGGCAGAAAAGATAAAAGTGAAATATATAGATGAACTTGGGCGTGAAGTCACAAAAAGTTTATCAGGTATAACAGCTAAAGCTGTTCAACATGAAATTGATCATTTGACAGGTAAGCTTATAATTGATTATTTGCCATGGTTTAAGCGTATCAGTATAGGTAGTTGTATAAAAAGCAATAGTAAGATACTTTAACTTTATATTATTGTTTGCAAAAAATAGGAGTCTATATGCTGGAGAACCTTCTTAATGAGGATATGAAAAAAGCTTTAAAACAAAAAGATCCTTTAACAGTTTCTGTTATACGGATGCTAAAATCCGAAATCAATAGTGTTGCATTAAAACAGGGGTATGACAGACTGGATGATCCTGATATCATTAAAGTTATTCAACAGCAGATAAAGCAGCATCAGGACTCGATAAACCAATTTAAACAAGGAAATAGACCCGACCTTGTTGATAAAGAGATGATGGAACTTGAAATTCTAAAAAAATACATGCCACAAGAACTTTCTGACAAAGATCTTGTTGATATTGTAAATGAAGTTATCAAAGAAACTGGTGCAAATTCAATGAAAGATATGGGCAAAGTCATGAAAATGACTTTGGAAAAAGCGGCTGGTCGTGCTTTTGGCCAGAGAGTTTCAGAAACAGTTAAACAAATGTTATCTTAAGGATCGCTGAGAAAGGCTGCGTATATGTTGGAACTTATATTATACGAAAACAATAAAACCAGTGTAATAGCTGATAATAACCTCATAAAAGAACATATAAAACGTGATAATGTGATTCTTTGGGTCAATGTTGAAGATCCTACACCTGAGGATATGGATTTTCTTTCCAAGGAATTTTTGTTCCATCCTTTGGCTATTGAAGACTGCCTTGCATCTGTTCAAAGACCAAAAATTGATAGATATGGGGATTATCTTTTTATTGTGATGCATGCAGCAAGTCTTCATATAAATAGCGAAGGATCAAGCTCTCGGGAATTAGATTTCTTTATCGGACAAAGATATTTAGTAACTGTTCATAAAAAGTCGTTAAATAGTATTTTATCATGTAGAAAGATGTGTCTTGCAAATCCAAATATAATGGCAGAAGGACCTTCCAGATTGTTTTATTATTTGGCAGATATGCTGGTAGACAATTATTTTCCTATATTGGATATCATTGAAAAGGATATTGATGATGCTGAATCTCTTATGTATCAAAAACAAACTTCTGAGAATGTTAATCGTATCCTTAAATTAAAGGAAACTGTTTTAACTCTTAGGAGATTTATCGGTCCTCAAAAAGAACTTGTAGTTTCTTTAACAAGAGGAGTTTATCAACCCCTGATCTCTAAGGAATTAACAATATATTTCCGTGATATTTCAGATCTTTTGGCAAGTATTAATGATACATTGGATTGTTATAGAGATGTCCTGACAAATGTGTTGGAAGGATATTCGTCGGTTTCATCAAACCGCTTAAATGATATTATGAGGGTCCTTACAATTATATCAACTATCATGTTGCCGCTTACGTTGATAAGCGGAATTTATGGCATGAATTTCGAATATATGCCTGAATTATCCTGGAAACATGGTTATTTAATTACCTTAATGCTTATGCTATTGATCAGCATAGGCATGTTAGCATATTTTAAGCATAAAAAGTGGTTATAGTAATTTTTTTATTTTTCTTGGTGTGTTCTGCTTTTTTCTCAGGTTCAGAAACCGCTCTTTTGTCCATGAACAAATTTTTACTGGCAAAAATAGAGCAGACAGAACCGAGGTCTGCCGAAAGATTACTCGAGCTTCTTTCAAAACCCAAACGATTGTTCTTTTCGATCCTTATGGGAAATACATTGGTGAATATTGCGTTGACAGCATGTGTAACATCAATTGCGGTTAATTTTTTTGAACAAAATGCTGTTGCTATCGCAATTACTGTAACATTTATTTGTCTTATCTTGTTCGGAGAGATCCTGCCAAAGACTTTTGCATCTTTGTTTTCAGTTGAAGTAGCAAAAAAAGCCTCGTTTCCCTTGAAATTTGTAATATGGCTTTTAAGTCCTTTTGTGAGTGTTTTGCTGACGATAACCAATAAAATCATTACACATTTAGGGGGTATAGTCCCGCAAGATTCTGCTGAAATATCAGATAAAGAAATAAAATCTATGATAGAGATAGGGCACAGGCAGGGTGTTGTTGAATATGATGAGCGTGAAATGATATACGGGGTCTTTGATTTTAAAGATCTAAAAGCCTCTGATGTTATGACCCCTAAACCAGATATTATGGCAATAGATCTTGAATCCACAAAAAAGGAGATCTTTTCATATGTTAGAAAAGCACATCATTCAAGGCTTCCTGTATATAAGACAAGTATGGATAATATACTTGGGATCTTACACGCAAAAGACGCTTTGCTTAATCCAGATAAAGATATTTATAAAATAATGAAATCTCCGTATTGTGTCCCAGAATCAATTTGTATTGATCAGTTGCTTTTAAATTTACAAAAAAAATGTATTCAAATGGCCATTGTTGTAAATGAATATGGCATTACAACAGGTATAATCACAATTGAAGATATCTTGGAAGAAATAGTTGGGGAAATAGTTGATGAATATGATATAGAGCAACCTAAGATAGTAAAGATAGATGATAATACATACAAAATTAGCGGGTTGCTGAACATAAATGAAGCCAATGATGAATTTGATCTAGGGATCGATACAGCTGAAATAGATACAATGGGAGGCTTTATTTCAATGCGGATGCAGAAAATACCTGAAGAAGGCGAGGAAGTCATCTATAAAAACTGGTCTTTTAAAGCAATAAAGATAGAAAAAAGACGTGTTAAAGAAATCTTAATGAAAAGGATCTAAATGTTCATAACAGAATATATATTAGGGATTTTGGTGGGAGTTGTTTTATGTGCTTTTTTTGCAGGCAGTGAAGCTGCGCTTACTGCTGTGAACAAGATCAGACTTAGGCATCTTTCCGAATCCGGAGATAGAAGGGCCAAAGAAGCTGTAAAATTCATAGCTAACAAGCCTGCTTTTTTAGGGACAACACTTATAGGAACAAATATTTCTGTTGTTATTTCTTCGGCACTTGCAACAAAGATCTTAACGGATATTTTCGGAATCCAGAATGGTCCTGTGGTCTCAACTATTATAGTAACGTTCTTTATGCTTATTTTTGGGGAGATAATTCCAAAGACACTTTTTCGCCAAGCATCAGATGCAATGTCCCTGAAAATAATATACCCTTTGAAGTTCATATATAAATTGCTGACACCTCTATTATGGATCATAAACGGGATCACTAATATCGTATTTTTTCCATTTCGTGATAAGCTAAAAAAAGGAAACAAGGTTTTCATGAGTAAAAGCGATATTGAATTGGTATTCAGTTCCAGTAAGCAGAAAGAAGTGGTAACTCATGATGAAAATGTATTGATCCAGCGCATTTTTGATCTTGGCAGAACAAGTATAAGAAAGATCATTATCCCATGGACAAAAACGGTTTTACTTAATGTTGATAATACTATTACTGTCTTTGAAGATGTGGCAAGAAAAACAAAGTTCTCAAGATTTCCTGTTTACGAGAACGATCCCAATAATATTATTGGTACTGTGAACATATATGATCATATTTTCAATAATGAGCCTAAAAATGACTTGAGAGGCTATGTCAACAAACCATTCTTTGTTAAGCAGACTGATCATATTGATGATACATTACATAATATGCGAAAGAACAAGGTTATTATGGCTATTGTTGTAAATAATTTGAATATGCCAGTGGGGATCGTTACGATAGAAGATCTTTTGGAAGAGATCGTTGGGGAGATAGAGGGATAGAGAAGGGTTGGTAGGAATTAAAGATAAAAGAAAAAAGATAAAAGATAAAAGGGTGGATGGTTCTGAATGAAGTTTTTCTATGGGCGTATTACAATACGCCCATAGAAAGCAACAATAGAAGATTCCACAATGATAACAGATTTTTTCCTTTTTACTTTTGCCTTTTTACTTAGAAATAAAGGAGACAAAATGGTCAGTATGATTTTACTCATTCCTGTAATTATAGTTATTATTATTTCAGTAGTAGTAGTTAAAATAGGAAGTGTTGCCTTAAGTATGACTGGAATGAGTGAAAGTAAAGCTCATTTTCAGGCGTTATCTGCGTTTTCAGGGACAGGTTTTACTACAAGGGATTCTGAGCTTATAATGGAAGATGGTATTCGTCGAAAAATAATAATGGTTCTTATGATATTAGGTAATGCAGGATATATAAGTGTTATTACAACAATGGTCCTTTCTTTTGCTAAAGGGGGAATTAAGCCTACTCTTGTTAACAGTTCGATACTTATAGTGGCATTACTGATCATTTATAAGATAGCTTCTCATAAAAGGATCACAAGATTTTTTACAAGAAAGATCCAGTCGTATTTAGAAAAAAAAGATGTTTTTAAGAGAATGCCTATTGAGGAAATAAAACTCGTTTCTTCTGATTATGGGATTGCGGAAGTTAAGGTGAAAAGTACGTTCAGTGATGTTGGTAAACCCCTTATAGAGTCACATTTTAGGGAAAAAGATATACTTGTTTTAGCTATTGAGCGAAAACAAGGGATAATTCCAACTCCTAAGGCTACAGATGTAATTCAGGCTGATGATATTTTGGTCTGTTATGGGAGGCTGGAAAATCTTGAAAAGATCGTTTAAAAAGTTCATCACAACTATTTTGGCGCTATCTTTTCTATATGCAGTATTTATGTTAGTAATATTGTGTAAAGAAAGGAAATTTGTTTCGCCGGTTTCAGTTATTGAAATACGCAATGATGATTATGGGGAAGGGGCTTTTGGTACTTCCAGGTCAGATGGCAGAAGAACACATAAAGGGCTTGATCTTTCAGGTAGAGTAGGTACACCTGTTTTTGCATCAAAAAGCGGATGGGCGTGGATAGAGATCCAGCCTAAAGGGTATGGGAAAATAATAAAGATCAATCATTTGGATGGAACACAAACCAGATATGCTCATTTAGATCAATTTAATATAAGTAAATGGCAATGGGTTTGGCAGGGGCAAAAAATTGGGACAATGGGTAAGACAGGTAATGCGAATTATAAAAAAATGATAACACATCTTCATTTTGAGATACGTAAGGCAGATAAAGAAAGTTGTGTTGATCCGATGATCTATATCGGTTGATAAGAGTTTTAAGTAAAAAGTAAAAAGGCAAAAGGTAAAAAGGATGGAACGTCCTGAACGAGGTTAGGGTAATAAGTGTAGGTTATGACTGAATAACAAATTACGCATAACTCTTAACGATACGAAAAAGGACATGATAAAAAGGGGAGTAAAGGTAGATGAAGAAAAGATTTATTTTAATTGGGTTAACTCTTTTATTTATTGCAGGGTGCGGCGAAACAATAACAGGTGCAGCCAGAGATGTGAAAAGAGTTGGAAAAAGCTTTAAATCCATATTTTTTAGAGATGGAAGCTAAACGTGGATAACGAATACAAGATGTTTGTTATTAGATTGAATTGATGAAAAAAACGATTTCGCTTAATACTTGCAATTTCTGTTACCGAAAATGCGGGAAAGATCGGAAGTCTGATCAGCTCGGTTTTTGCAATGCTGGAAAAGATCTAACTGTTTATAGTTATGGCTTGCATCATGGAGAAGAACCCCCGATCTCTGGTAAACTAGGCTCAGGGACAGTTTTTTTCGCCCATTGTTGTATGAAATGTGTGTATTGCCAGAATTATAAATTCAGTCAGCTATCTGATAAAGAAGAAATTTCAATACAGCAATTTGCAAAAATCCTGTTAAAATTGCAGGCTATGCATTCCCACAACATCAATCTTGTTTCCCCAACACATTATGCTTCACAGATATTGGATGGTTTGGAAATTGCAAAAAAAGAAGGGCTTAATATCCCAATAGTTTTTAATACAGGTGGTTATGATTCCGAAGAAACTATAGAGGCTTTTAAGAATGTAGCAGATGTGTATATTGTTGATATGAAATATAGCAATAACGAATATGCTGAAAAGTTCTCTTATTCGCCTGGATATGTTGAAATTAATCGAAGAATAGTAAAGCAAATGTATGAAAATGTCGGGCAGCTCCAGCTGGATAATAATGGTATTGCAACAAAAGGTGTAATAATCAGATGTTTGCTTTTGCCGAATGACATTTCAGGTACATGTCAAACTTTAGAGTGGATAGAACAGAACATTTCAGATAAAGTACATATAAGTCTTATGAGCCAATATTATCCTATTTATAAAGCAAAAGAGT
>JAQVOV010000057.1 GCA_028702395.1 Candidatus Omnitrophota bacterium | reverse complement strand
GTTTTTTCAGGAATAAAGCAAAGAATATTATTAATTCATCTAAAATAATTCAAGACAAATACAAAGGCAAAGTCCCTAACAACATGAAAGACCTTATCGGATTACCAGGTGTTGCAAGAAAAACAGCTAATATCGTTTTATATCATGGCTATGGAATTACAGCAGGAATTGCTATTGATACACATGTTAAAAGACTTAGTATAAGATTAGGCTTGAGTACAGAGACAGAACCTGTTAAAATAGAGAAAAATCTAATGGAAATAATTCCTAAAAAAAAATGGGGAAAGTTTAATGGAATGTTGGTCTTGCATGGTAGACAAATATGTAAAGCGAGAAAACCAATGTGTCAAGAGTGTAAGCTGAATTGTTATTGTAAATATTATAAGGAAAGAGAAAGGGGATGATGAAAAGGTTTACCAAAATTTGTTTGCGTGTTTTTACAATAGTTATTTTGCTATATATCTTTTTGGTCAGCATTTCTTTAATGAGCCATAGCTTTAAATGCTTCGGGAAAGATTTTAGCGAGAAGCTGATAACAACAACCGCTAATCCTATTGTAGGATTATTCATAGGAGTACTTGCTACAAGCATAATACAAAGTTCTTCTACAACAACTTCTATGGTTGTTGGTTTTGTTGCAGGCGGGGCGTTATCTATAAGGTGTGCTATTCCAATTGTTATGGGGGCTAATATTGGTACTACAGTGACAAACACCTTAGTAGCAGTAGGCCATATTACAAGAAAAGAAGAATTCCGGCGGGCTTTTACAAGTTCCACAATGCATGATCTGTTTAACATGCTAACGGTGATAATTCTTCTTCCCATAGAATTATCTACACACTTTCTGGAGCGAACATCTATTCACATAGCATCTTTATTGAGTAATACAGCAGGGTTTAAAGCAACGAGTCCTATAAAGGAAATTGTTAAGCCGATAGTTGAAGGAATTGATCATTTATTTGTTGATCAAATGGGAATTGCTATTAAAGCAGCTGGTGTTATCATGCTAATTATTTCTTTTGTTATATTGATAATAGCATTAGCCGGGCTTGTTAAGATCATGAAAGATACCATAGCAGGACAAAGTGAAATCCTTTTTGATAAGATACTTGCAAAAAGCGGAATGGTAGCGATGATGTTAGGATGCGGATTTACTGCTATTGTACAATCCAGCTCTGTTACAACATCAATACTAGTCCCTTTAGTGGGAGCAGGAGTGTTAAGGCCTGAGACAGTATATCCAATAGTTCTAGGAGCTAATTTAGGCACTACTATCACAGCTATTTTAGCATCTTTAACAGGAAATGTTGCAGCTTTAACCGTTGCTATTGTTCATGTGCTCTTTAATCTTTGCGGGATCATTCTTTTTTACCCTATAAAATTCATGAGAGCTATCCCTATTACACTGGCAAAAAAGCTTGGAAAAGTAGTTTCAGAGAAAAGATGGGTTGCTATTGTCTATGTAATAAGCGTATTTTTCTTGTTACCGTTTATCTTAATATTTTTAAACAATGTATTTAATAAGGGATAATTTATTCCCTGCAACGTATGATAAGGAGGTAGATCATGTTTGGCAGTATTTTAAGTTTTTGGAAAGGCAAAGCTTTTTTAAGTCAGATACTAGAGGATTTTGGGACAATGCTTAACAGTTCTTTAGAGATGTTCCGTTCTTGTTACGAAAGAATAGCGGATAATAAAATAGAACCTGGCTTGCAGGAAAGGATATACAAGCTCGACAGAGAAATAAATGAACATGAAAGGCATATAAGAAAAAGGATCATTATGCATCTTTCTATACAAGGAAATGTTGATATGCCTATGTGTCTTATTATGATGAGCGTTGTAAAAGATGCTGAAAGGATCGGCGATTACGCAAAAAATATTTTCGAAGTTTCACAAATGCTTAACAAACCTTTAGATAAAGCGATTTTCAATGATCTTTTTGGGGATATTGAGCCAAAGCTAAGGAAAGGATTTTTAGAGACCAAGAAAGCTTTTGTTGAATCAGATAAGAATATGGCAAAAGAAATACTTAAAGTTGAAAGGGATGTGGTGTTGCATTGTGACGCTACAATAGAGAAGCTTGCGAAAAGCAGTTATGATACAAATTTAGCAGTGTGCCTTACTCTTCTTGCAAGATATTTCAAAAGAATAGCAGCACATTTAGCAAATATAAGTTCTTCGGTAATTTTGCCGATACAGGATCTGGATTTTTTCAATGAAAAATTCAGAAGAAATGAAATAAAATAACAAAAGGCTGTTATGCCAGAAAAAAAAGCACGCATTCTTATTGCTGATGATGAGCCTAGTTTAAGAGAGATCATTAAAACTATTCTTGAATCAGAAAACTACTATGTTCATGATGTTTGCTGTGGACAAGAAGCTGTGGATGCTTTTAGGGAAGGGATATTTGATCTTGTTATTTTAGATGTAAACATGCCAGATTTTTCCGGGTTTGAAGTTCTGAATAAGATCAAGCCTTATTTTGAGGGCAAATATGTTCCCATTATTTTTCTTACGGTAAGCACTAACATAGAAGATAAATTAAAAGCCCTTAAAGGCGGGGCAGTAGATTATCTTACCAAGCCTGTTTCTCATGATGAGCTTATTGCACGTATAGATAATTTTCTTGTTATTAAAACAAAGCATGATAAGCTTTCAAAAGAAGTTATATATGATAATATGACAGGAGTCCTTAATAAAGATTACTTTCTTAAACGTGTCAGCGAAGAAACAGAGATCGCGAATAGAAATAGAACCCCAGTTAGCTTGATCTTTATAGATGGGGATAGATTTAAGAATATCAATGATACTAAAGGGCATATGGCCGGGGACTATGTTATAAAAGAGATAGGGCAGATGCTTAAAAATGTAATTAGGGATGTTGACCTTATAGGCAGATTTGGAGGAGATGAATTTGTTATATTATTGCCTGGAAAAGGAAAGGCTGATCTAGAAATTGTATGCAAAAGGATACAAGAGTTTTTCCAAAAGAAGCCTATAGAATATAATGGACAAAAAATACCTATTACACTAAGTCAAGGAGCAGCATATTTTGGTGGTAAGGGTGAGGTGAATGTAAATGCTATTGTTAGGGTTGCTGATGAGACTCTATATACGGTTAAGGATAATGGTGGTAATGGTTACGTGATACGAGAAGTTAATAGTTAGTTTAACTGGTTGGTACTTGGCAAAGCGCTAATTGCTAATCGCATATCGCAAAGCATGAGGAATTGAGCCACGAGCTTCGAGCTGCGCGACGCGAGCTACGAGCTAAAGGAACCTCCTGAACGTGGTTTTGTAGGGGCGGTCGCCCCGACCGCCCTAAAAGATTGGTGATTAGCAAAGTGCATAAGCGTGAAGCATGTTGGATTTAGCCACGAGCTTCAAGCAATGCGCAGCGAGCTAGTGGAAGGTTATGAACGTAGGGAACAGGCCTGCCTGTTCCTCTAATAAAAAAAGAAAAGAGTGGAAGGTTCTTAGTAGAGGCCAGAAGCCAGAAGGTTAAGAGGACGCTAGATCCCGGTATTTGCCGTCTGATAGACGACAAATACCGGGATGACAAGCAAGTTATGACCGAATACAAGGTGCTTCTAGCGTCTGACGCACAACGCAAAACGCCTAATGCACAACGAATTAAAGGAGAGTAAATGGGTGAACTCAGAAAAGATCCAATATTAGGAAGATGGGTTATAATTGCTACAGAAAGAAGTAAGAGACCAGGCTCTTATTTAGTGTCAGATGATTGCAAGCAAGATCAGTCTATTCAATGTCCTTTTTGCTACGGCAATGAAAAAATGACACCTCCAGAAACTGCAGTTGTAAGGGATCCGCAAACAGAACCTAATAGTCAAGGATGGCAAACAAGAGTTGTTCCAAATAAATTTCCTATAATGGATGGTTCTCAGCCCTTTGATAAAAAAAACAAAGGAATATTTGAGTTTTCATCCAATTTTGGAAGACACGAAGTTGTAATAGAGACACCCCATCACTGTAAAGAGATCGACAATCAAACACTCGAAGATGTTCAAACATGGATGAGGATAATTCAAGACAGAGTTGAACAGCTTTATCTTGATGAAAAGATAAAATATGTCCTAGTATTTAAAAATAAAGGAAAAGAAGCAGGGGCTTCGTTAATGCACCCGCATCATCAGATCATAGCCACTCCTGTTACTCCAAAAAGAGTAAGAGAAGAACTTCTTGGAAGTGAACTTTATTTTAATGAAAATAATTCCTGTGTTTTTTGTGATATGATAAAAGATGAACTTAAACAAAACGAAAGAGTAGTAGAACAAACAGATAATTTTATCTGTCTATGTCCTTATGCTTCAAGATTTCCTTTTGAAATGATAATTTTACCTAAAAAGCATTCTTTGGATATTTTTGAAAAGCATATAAAAGATAACCTGGCGGAATTATCGGCTTTATTACAAAGGTCAATAAAAAGGTTAACAGCTTTAATAGGGGATGTATCATATAATTATATTTTCCATACTTCACCAAACAGGATAAAGTTACCGGATCATTGGAAGCATATAGAAAAAGATTTTCATTTGCACATAGAAATTTTCCCGCGTGTCACAAAAACAGCAGGGTTTGAATGGGGCACAGGATTCTACAGTAACCCAACGTCTCCTGAAGAAGCAGCTAAAGATCTAAGAGAGGTAAAATATGATATTTAAAATAGGAGATAAAAAATTAAAGGTATTGATAGTTGCATCTGAAGTTGCTCCTTATGCAAAAACAGGAGGATTAGCAGATGTATGCGGAGCTTTGCCAAAAGCTCTTTTAAAAAAAGGATGCGATGTTCGTGTTATAATGCCTTTATACAAAGAGGTCCTTCACAATACCAGGAACATTAAAAAGATACAAGCAGATATATATAGAAGCGACTTAGGACATTTTGAGAAATTTGATCTTTATTCACACGAAGAAGGAGATTTAACAACTTATTTTATTGATAACAAGAAGTTCTTCGACAGAGATGAGCTTTATTGTACAAGTGAAGGAGATTATGAAGATAATGCCCAAAGGTTTGCCTTTTTTTCAAAAGCAAGTTTAGCTGCTGTTAAAGCAATAGGGTTTAAATGTGATATCATGCACCTTAATGATTGGCAAACAGCACTTATCCCTATGTATTTAAAGAACCATCTTAAAAACGACAGCTTTTATAATGAGATAAAAACCCTTTTTACGATACATAACCTTGCGTACCATGGACAATTCCCTAAAGAGATCTTAAAAGAAGTTGATATTCCCAGGCATCTTTTCAATATGCATGATATGGAGTTTTATGGGAAAGTGAATTTTCTCAAATCCGGACTTTTATATTCCGATCACTTGAGCACTGTAAGTAAAGGTTATGCAAAAGAAATACTCACAGAAGAATACGGATGCGGACTAGCAGGTGTCTTGAATTTAAGAAGAGATGTTCTAAGAGGAATAACCAATGGAGTTGATTATCTGCAATGGGATCCTTCGACTGATATTTATTTAAAGGAAAATTTTTCTGCAGAACATTTACATGAAAAGATAATATGCAAAAAAGATCTGATAGATGTTGTTGGGTTGAACATAGATATTAACCAGCCATTGTTTGGGATAATAACAAGACTTGCCTGGCAAAAAGGGTTAGATATGTTCGATGATATATGTGAAAATATCCTTAGGATGGGAGCAGGTATAGTTGTTTTGGGTAAGGGGGAAAAAGAGATCGAGGATAAATTAGAACAGCTTGAAAGTGCGTTTCCAGGACAAATAAGTGTTAATATCAAATTTGATAATGCATTGGCACATAAGATCGAAGGAGGAAGTGATTTCTTTTTGATGCCTTCAAGATATGAGCCGTGCGGATTAAATCAGATGTACAGTTTGCGCTACGGCACTGTGCCGGTCGTAAGAGCCACAGGCGGATTAGATGATGTTATCGTTGATATAAAAGAAAACCCTGAAAAAGGGAACGGATTTAAATTTGGACCTGCTGAAAAAGAGGCTTTCTTAGAAGCTGTTACAAGAGCAATAAATTTTTATAAAGATAAGATTAAATTCACAAGGCTTCAGGAAAAGATCATGAAGGAAGATTATTCCTGGGACATGTCCGCAGACAGATATATAGGTCTTTACAAAGACATTTGCGGAAAATAGTGTATACTTTAGAGAGTTAATAGGGGTTGGAAACCAGAGACCAGGATAAATTGATTTAAAGATATATTTAGCCATCAGCTATTAGCTTTCAGCTGTCAGCTATTGGAACGTACTAAAAGGGGTTTGAAAAACTGATTTCAGAACGTTCTTTTGCTGATAGCTGGTAGCTGGTAGCTGAAAGCTGAAGGCTTTGGATGCTATAAAGGAGAGTTATGATATCAGATGTTTTATGTGTAATTTTGGGAGGAGGCAGAGGTAGAAGATTA
This sequence comes from Candidatus Omnitrophota bacterium, assembly GCA_028702395.1. Taxonomy (GTDB): domain Bacteria; phylum Omnitrophota; class Gorgyraeia; order JABMRN01; family JABMRN01; genus JAQVOV01. The sequence goes on along the minus strand of JAQVOV010000057.1, from coordinate 2,656 downwards.
AGCCCTCTTACAAAAGAAAGGTGTAAACCTGCAGTGCCTTTAGCAGGACAATATAGATTGATAGATGTGCCTATATCCAATTGTTTGAATTCAATGTTAAATAAGATATATGTACTTACACAATTCAATTCAGAGTCTTTGAATAAGCATATCGCAAGAACATATACAATAGATAGGTTTTCAGGAGGATTTGTTGAGATCATGGCAGCTGAACAGTCTTCTGATAGTAATGATTGGTTTCAAGGAACAGCAGATGCGGTAAGAAGATGTCTAAAACATTTTGACGAACCGCTTATAAAAAGAATATTGATCCTTTCAGGAGACCAATTATACAAATTCAATCTCAGAGATCTTTTAGATTTTCATTTCAAAAAAAATGCAGAAATAACATTAGCATGTCATCCTGTAGATAGATCAATAGCTTCTGATTTTGGTATAATAGGCATAGAAGAAGATTCAAAGGTAGTGAGCTTTTTCGAAAAACCTAAAGATATAGATGCTATAACAGATTATGCTGTACAGGTTGAAGGCAAAGAAAGGTTTCTTGCTTCAATGGGAATATACTTGTTTGAAAAAAAGGTTTTAGTTGAGCTTCTTTCAAATTCAAAAAAAGTAGATTTCGGACGTGAAGTTCTTCCTGGAGCATTTGCCCACAAAAACACAAAAGCTTTTTTGTTTGAGGGATATTGGCAGGATATAGGAACAATAAGATCTTTTTATGATGCAAATCTTATGCTCACAGATCCCCTGCCAAGGATAGACATGTTTGACGAATATTGGCCGTTTTTTTCAAGAGCAAGAAATCTGCCTCCTGCAAAGATCCAATCTTCAAGGATACAATTAGCTCTTATTTCCAATGGCTGTATAATTGAAGATGCTACTATAAAGCATTCGGTAATGGGATTAAGAAGCAGGGTATGGCATAGCACTTTAATTGAGGATTCTATTATAATGGGGTGTGATTATTATGAAACTTTAGATGAAATGGTAGCAAATGAACAAGCTGGGATCCCTTCGCTTGGTATTGGAAGAAGATGCTATATAAAAAATTCAATAATAGATAAAAATGTCAGGATAGGGGATGATGTTAAGATCATAAATAAAGATGGGGTCGTAGAAGGTGAAAGAGACGGCATATTTTTTAAAGAAGGAATAGCTATTATTTCAAAGAACATGATCTTGGCAAACGGGACTGTAATATAGAAATTCAAAATAAAAAATGGATTGATTTGACTGGTTGTTACTTGGCAAAGCGCATATCGCGAATCGCCTAGCGCAAATGGCATATCGTAAAGCAAAAGGGTTTTAGACACGAGCTTCGAGCTGCGCGCAACGCGCTAGTGGAATGTCCTATAAGCGGTTTTGTAGGGGCGTATTGCAATCTCGATCCCGAGCGGAGTCGAGGGATACGCCTCTACGGGAAAACCTATATACAAGTATAAACGCAATAACAAGTTACGGTTAACGGCTTACGCACAACGCATAACAACATGAACAAAAATGACACTCATAACAAATAAAATAAACAACAATCAAAAAAAAGATAAACTTAAATATGCAGAAAAACTTTTAAGGCGTGAAGTTGGCAGAGCTATAAATGCATATGATCTTATAAGCCCAGGCGATAAGATATGCATAGGTATTTCAGGAGGGGAAGATAGCTTGATCCTTTTGCATCTGCTTTCATCGCGAATGTTAACAGAAGCTCTGAAATATAGTGTTATAGCAGTATATGTAAAAACCGATCTAAGCCCTGATACAGAAGAAGATATAAATAAGTTAAAGAAAATAGCCCAAGGATATGGGGTAAAATTTTATAAAAGAAAAGCATCAGTAGTAAAAAGCAATAAGAAAAAAAAGATAGATTGTTTTTGGTGTTCATGGAACAAGAGAAAACAGCTTTTTTCTATTGCAAAGGAAAAAGGATGCAATAAGATCGCACTTGGACATCACAAGGATGATATTGTGCAGACTACCCTTATGAATCTTTTTTTTAACGGCATAATAGCTACGATAAATCCTAAACAGGAAATGTTCAAAGGAACGATGCATATTATACGACCTTTAGTTTTTCTTGAAAAACAAGATCTTAGCCTATTTTCAAAGATGATGAAGTTTCAGCTTGATTTTCCTGAGTGTGCATTAGCTGATAAAAGCAAAAGGCTTTTTACGGAAAATATTATAGGAACTCTGGTAAAAGAAAACCCTGTGATAAAAGCAAACATTTTCAGAGCACCAACTAGAGTGAAAGAGGATTATTTGGGGAAAGTCAGTGAATAGAGAATAAGTAAAAAGGTAAAAGGAAAAAGTAGAAAGGAAGGATCGTCCTGAATTGGGCCACGTGACACGAGCTGCGCGCAACGCGCTAGTTGAACGTTCTGAATTGGGTCACGAGCTTCAAGCTTCGCATAGCGAGAAGAGTGAACGTTATGAATAGAGGTGATAGGACTGTAAATAGCCTATCGCCTATCGTAAAGCGTGATGATTTTAGCCACGTGCTTCACGCTACGCGTCGCGAGCCTGAGGAACGTCCTAAACGTGGTTTGTAGGGGCAGACCTCACTAGTGTCCGGTTATAAGTTAAATAGTTCCAATTGGTTACAGTTGTTACTATTTATGTTAATGTTTTCTTTTTCGTCTAATAGACGAGAAAGCTT
>JAQVOV010000056.1:5705-9516 GCA_028702395.1 Candidatus Omnitrophota bacterium | reverse complement strand
TTTTTGTATGAAAGGAGAAAATAATGGCTTATAAAATAAATGACAAATGCATTGCTTGTGCGGCATGTAAAGCACAATGTCCTGTTGAGGCAATTTCCGAAGGAAATCCATATGTGATAGATCCTGAAGAGTGTATTGATTGTGGAGCATGTGCATCTGTTTGTCCTGCAGACGCTATTGAAGAGTAAAAATATTAGCTATCAGCTTTCAGCTTTCAGCATAAAAAAAGAGAACGGAATATCCGTTCTCTTTTTTTATTTTATTGCTTTTATGAAATTATCCCTGAATTTGACATTAAAAACCCAGCCCTCGCAAAAACCTTATTCAGAACCTTCCCCTAGCTAAAGGCTAATAGCTGAAAGCTGATGGCTATTAAAGATATCTCTCAGGTTTTCCTTCAATCTGTTTAAAAGTAGGCTTGAATACCTGCTTCTTTCTTCCAAAACATATCCCCATACTCTCGTGAAGCGCTACCTGATCAAGATCAACATGTTTTTGAACAATAGCATCTTTTGTCTGCATATACTTTATCTCTTTTCCAGAAACCGAGCTAACAGTAACACCTGTTATACCATTAGCCAAAAGCTGAACAGCTGCGCCTCCAGCTTCAAGTCCAAAGTTTGCATCATATGCTGAGGAATGTCCGCATCTAACAAGGTGTCCGGGCGTAACATGTCTTACTTCAGGAATATCATATATGCCTTCAACGAACAGATGTGTGTTTTTCATGAATGTTTTTATATCAGGATCTGCTTTAAATCTTTTTGTCAATTGTTGGCAGACATATTTCCCTGCACCTGCAAGTTTTTTATGGCCAAAAGAATCAAGACCTGCACTTTCATCAACAATCTCACAACCGCTTGCATCTCTAAGCCCTTCTGCTACAACTATTGTATAGTTACCAGAATAAACATCATGACTTAAAATTCTATCCATATATACCTTTTTAATATCTTGATATAAAATATCAAAATCAACCGGTATTTCAGGTATCAGAACAGCATCTGCATCTCCTCCCACACCGCCTCTAAAAGCAGTGTGGCCTGCATATCTGCCGAATACTTCTAAAGCAATTATTCTATTATGTGTAGTTGCTGTTGTTTTAAGTTCATTGACTTGTGTTGCTATCTTATTTATAGTAGAATCTCCTCCAACAGAATAAGTCTGAAGGTCAAGGTCCATTGTTTTAGGACAATGGATGCATGCAATACCCTGCCCCAAAAGATCAACTACAACACTACCTGTATCATCTCCTCCGCTAATAACAAGTGCATCTATCTCAAATTTTTTCAGCCCTTCTTTTATCCGTTTATATTTATTTTCATCTTTTATGTTTTTTATTTTTACTCTGGAATGTCCTGCTTCTGAACCGGCTAAAGAGACATCGATCCTATCACATCTTTCTTCTGTAAGCTGAGTAAGTTTATTAAAATCAATAAGGTTATAAAGTCCTGCATATCCGTTTGGTATTACAAATGCTTGTATACCTAAAGTATTTGCCATTGATGCAGCGCCCTTAACAACGCCATTAAGCCCTCCGCAATCTCCACCGCTTGTTATGATCCCTATTTTCTTTATTTTTGACATTTCTAACTCCTTTACTATTATTTGATCGTTTTGTAGGGGCGTATTGCAATACGCCCCTACTCTGAACTAAAACGTAATAATACTATACTCTTTTATTTAAGTCAATATTTTCATTGCTCGTTACGTCTAACGGTTAATGGCTAACACCTTACAAGACTCCTCTAATGCCTGTCTCTGATCATACGGCCACTTAAACCCTGCCTTTTTCAGTCGTTCAACAGAATATTCCCTTTCTTTGAGCATGAATTTTATTTTCCACCCTATAAAAGGTATTTTTGTTAAAAATCCTGTTATAAATAATGGCAACTGAACAGGTTCTTTGGCATTTGCTCCTTGTGCAATAATATTAAAAACCTCTTTTACTGTTAAAACGCTATCATCTGCTATTAAAAAACTGCCCTCATAACATTCTTTTTCTGCCATATATATCATCGCTTGTGTAACATTTTTTACATACGCAAGATGTAATTTGTTTTCACCTGGGCCTATTATTGGAAGCATTCTTTTTTTTGCAAACCTTACAAGTTTACCAAGCATATGGGGTTCATCTGCTCCATATATCATACAAGGTCTTATTATACCTATCTTTAAACCTTTCTTTCGATACTCCAAAACCTTTTCTTCTGCTTCAAGTTTAGACTGTCCATAAATATTACTTGAACAAAAAGGCATATCATCAGTTAATGGGGTTTCGGGATTTCCTGTAATAACAGCAACTGAACTGACATATATCATTTTTTTTATACCTAAGGCTAACATCATATCACAAATATTCACAGTGCCTTTAACATTGACCTCTCTCAATTTCTCTATATTAGATGACTCAACAAGCCCTGAACAATGATAAACAATATCGATATTACGATCTTTAATTTGTTCTAAACTTGCCTTATCCGTTACATCGCCGAATAAGAACTCAACACCATATTTCTTCAAAGGTATGGCTTTTTTAATATCACGGACAAAACAGTATATCTTGTTATTTTTCGTAGAAAGATCTTCAACGAGATGTTTTCCTATAAAACCTGTAGCACCTGTCACTAATATGTTCATGTTGCTCCTAAGATAGCATCCTTAAGTAAAAAGTCCGCCTATTTATCTTTGATCGCGAGATCTCGCAAAAACTTTAAATTTTGGCGGATAAAAATGGGATATCATTGTGCAATCTTTTTTTTCGTAGGGGCGTACCAGCCTGCCAGCAGGCTGGCACGCCCCTACGAAAACCTCGTTCAGGATCATCCACCCTTTTATCTTTCGTCTTTTATCTTTTGTCTTAGCTATTCACTAACCGTTCACTTCTATCTCTTAAAATGTTTTCAATCTTCTGTTTATCTTCTTGACTGATGTCACAATCAAACCCACCTAAATTATAATTCACTTGTTCGCTATCACGACAACCGATAAGAACAGAACCAATACCGTCTTTAGATATTGTCCATTTTATAACAAGTTGCGATAATGTTTTTCGATATTTATCAGCTATTTTTTTTAACTCTGTAAAAAACTCTGTGTTGATAGAAAAAACAGGCTCATCCAAATTAAAATAAAAATTATTCCTTGCCCAATCTTTAGGTTTTGGTTTATTTTCAAGATTAAATTTCCCTGAAAGAATACCTCCATGCAAAGTTCCGTAAGATAGAACATATATATCATTTTCCATACAAAACGGTAGAATATCCTCTTCAATTTCTCTATTGAACATACTATATTGAGGCTGTAAAGAATGGATCGGACAAACCTTTAAAAAAAGTTTCATTTGTTCTGTAGAAAAATTACTCACACCTACAGCTTTTATCTTTTTCTCTTTTAAGAACCGCAACATTACTTCTGCATATTTTTCAACAGGGATCTTTTCATCAGGTCTATGTATCTGGTAAATATCAATGTATTCAACATTCAATCTTTTAAGTGATCTATCAATTTCCTCAAGCATTCTTTTTTTATTTAAATCGTGGTAAACCTCAGGCCCCTTCCAGCTAAGTCCTAACTTTGTTGCAATTATGACATTTTCCCTGACACCCCTGTTTTTTATGAACTTACCTATAACTTCTTCAGAACGGCCTCTACCGTATATTGGTGCTGTATCAAAAAGATTAACACCTTTATCTAAAGACGTTTGCATGACCTCATCACTCTTAGTAGCATTTTGCTCTCCCCAGCTGGCATCTTCACCAAAAGCCCAAGTTCCAAGTCCAAACTCTGAAACTAAAATATCTGTATTTTT
>JAQVOV010000056.1:0-5605 GCA_028702395.1 Candidatus Omnitrophota bacterium | reverse complement strand
TCCAATAACTTATGGTCAGGTTTTTGTTCTTCCTGATCATCCATTGTGATAACAGACGAAAAATATTGTGTCATCCCGTTTATTTTCAAGGTATGTTCAGTTTCAGGTCTTGGTCTTCCTGTTATAATACCAAGTTTATATGCTTTAGACAAATTCTCTATTAAGACTTTATCCAGAAGCCATGTCTCATTATTAATAAGCCCATCAAAATTCTTACCCTTATATATGCTTTGAAATTCATCTATAATATCTTCAAAAGACATATCATAACCTCGTATTTTTAAAAGTTCTTTAGTAACAACCCAATCATTGTTAAAACCACCTTGATCTTTTAGATCTTGTATATCTTTATCAGAAACTTTTTGAGATGAAATATTTTCTACAGTTTTCTTAATAGCTGTTAAATAACTTGCTCTTACATCAACCAAAACCCCATCCATATCAAAAATTAATGCTTTCATGTGTTATCCTTTAGAGAATGCGTTATCTGTTATGTGTTATCTGTTTGTGTAGAGGATGATTCTAAAGAAGGTTTTTCTTTTGGGTCAATTTTATCCTATCGATTCAGGAGCTTAAATTCCTCATAACAGATTACACATAACACAGACTATCCTATCTTTAAATCAATTTATTCTAATCACTTATCACTATTCACTCCTGTAAACATTATTATACCTATTCATGGCAAAAGATAAAAGATAAAAGATAAAAAAGGTGTCATGGGTAATGTGTAATGAGTAGTGTGTCTACTGTGGAAAACTGGACTGAGCTGCGAGCAACGAGCTTCGAACCTCGCACTAGCTGTGGAATTCTAAAACATTGTACAATATAATGCCTTACTCGTCATAAATGACAATGCTAAAAAAACTAGAAACATTTCCCCTACCCCATAAAACTCAATTAGAACGTTCCACTAGCTAGCAGCTCGCTAGGCGTAGCGCGTAGCTCGTTATTGAACCATTCAACCGATTTTTTTTATTTATATTGAATAAAATCGTAAAATTCTATACAATATTTAATAACATCAAAATGGTATCATCAAATGGAGGGGGAAACCTCTTGACTATTTCAAAGAATCGAAGTATTGTAGAATAAGATTTTTAAGAAAAAAAGAAATACAACTATGACAAAAAAATATATTAAGCCGAAAATAAAATCAGTTGAATTAAAACCAGAGCAATCAATTTTGCAAGTTTGCTTTCTTGGTGGCGTTTACTTGTCAACATCTTCTCCACGAGATAACTGTATAGAAGCTGATCCAGGTACTCCAACATACACTTGTAATATCCCAGTAAGAGGAAGATCTTTAGGCATTTTTTTTAACGTTCAAAGCTTTGCTCAACCTTCTTGATTTAAAAGGTCAAAGATCAACCACTAACCAAGTTCAAGCCCTTCCTCGCTTTTTACTCCATCATAAGATAAATGCATGCATTTATCTTCTATTCAGGATGAATTAAAGATATTTTTTTATTCAAAAAATATCTTCTTAATTCATTTTACCTTTTTACTTTTTACTTTATCATGCTATAATACCCAAATGAAATTCATAGCAGACCTACACATACACTCACATTATTCTCTTGCTACAAGCAAGCTTCTATCTCCTGAACATCTAGACTATTGGGCAAGGATAAAGGGAATAACTGTAGTTGGTACAGGGGATTTCACTCATCCTAAATGGATAGCAGAGCTAAAGCAAAAAACAGAACCTGCTGAAGATGGACTCTACAAACTAAAAAAAGAACATTTTATGGCTGAGCGCTTATTTTCTGATAAAAAAGTACGCTTCATTCTTTCCTCAGAAATAAGTTGTGTATATAAAAAAAATAACCGCGTAAGAAAAACCCATAGCATTATTCTCGCACCTGATCTTAAAACCGTTGAGATAATCCAAAAAAAGCTAACAACTTTAAACTGTAACATCTCCTCTGATGGAAGACCCATAATTGGTATGGATACTAAAAACTTATTGGATCTTGTACTTTCTGTATCCAAAGACTGCATGCTTATACCTGCACATATATGGACACCATGGTTCTCTCTTTTTGGTTCTAGATCAGGGTTTGACAGTGTTGAAGAATGTTTTGGAGATCTTTCACAATATATATTTGCGTTAGAAACAGGCCTTTCAAGTGATATTCCTATGAACAGACTTTGTTCTTTTCTTGATAAATACACTCTTATATCCAATTCTGATGCTCACTCCCCAGAAAAACTTGGAAGAAACGCAAACATATTCAATACAGATCTCTCTTATAAAGGTATTACAGAAGCTTTAAAGACCAATAACAAGAAAACATTCAACGCTACTATAGACATGTTCCCACAAGAAGGTAAATATCATTATGATGGCCATAGAAAATGTGGAATATGTATGGATCCTTTTTCATCTATTAAACATGAGAACATCTGCCCTGTATGCAATAAACTCATGACTTTGGGTGTATATAACAGAGTTGCAAAACTTTCTGATAGAAAAAAGTACACAAAAAATACTGAACAGCCTGATTTTTTTCACATAATTCCTTTAAAGGAGATATTATCAGAAATATTAAATGTAGGGGTGAATTCACAAAGATTGACCAATGTATATTTTGATACAATAAAAGAGTTAGGACCGGAACTTGACATACTATTGTCTTTACCTATAGAAAAAATAACAAATACTGAAGTTTCTCAAGATCTGTTTAATACAAAAACCTCTTCCAATCCTATCTTGCAAAAGTTAGCTAATTCGTTAAAAAATATGCGTGAAGAAAAAATCAAAATACAGCATGGTTACGACGGAGAGTACGGAAAGATATCTGCAATTGGGTCATGAGTCTGTGTGTCTTGTGTCGTGAGTCTGCTGTGGAAAACTGGATTTGTGCCACGCGCCGCGAGCCGCGAGCTGCGAGCTTAAGGAACGTCCTGAAAGAGTGACTAGTGACTAGAATTAATTGATTTAAAGATAAAAACGTATATAGAGTTCTTTGGTTTCTGGTCTCTAACACGTCTCTCATCCCTATTCAGTACGTTCAACTAGCGCGCGACGCGTAGCGCGAAGCTCGTGGCTAAATTCCCCACCCTTTACGATATGCCATTTATGCTAGGCGATATGCAATTGGCGCGTTGCTTTTTACAACCCTATCAACCTTCTGACTACTGATCTCTGCCCTCTGACTTCTAGGCCATATCAAAAGTGTACTGAGTCATGTGTCATGAGTCTGTGTGTCTTGTGTCGTGAGTCTTTCGAAGAAAACTAAATATAGTTTTCCACAGCAGACACAATACTCATGACACACAGACCCATGACGCAACAGACGCAGTACTCAGAAAAGCATTTGAAACTTCGTTATTTCAAAACACAGGTTTTTCTTGCCTGAAAGAGCAGAAATGGCACTCAAGCAATTAGCACCTGCTTCAATAACACTTTTAGCATTATCCAGCGTTATTCCACCTGAAGCTACTATAGGAAGATCAACTTCTTTTTTTATTCTTTTTATTAAACCAACTCCTAAAGGAATGATATCAGCTGAATTGTTATCTGATTGATATATTGGACTTACCCCAAGATAATCTGCACCTGATTCTTTAGCATTTATTGCCTCTTCTACACTTTGCACAGTTGCACCTATTGTATATCTTTGTCCCAAAATTCTCCTTGCTGTAGAAATAGCCATATCATGTTTTCCCAGATGAACACCATCACAATTTATTTCAAATGCCAGATCAACAGAATCATCTATTATTAAATGGGCACGCCCTAAACATAATTGTTTTATTATGACAAGTTCTTGTTTCATTTCCTTTTTTGAAAGATCTTTTCTTCTATATTGAACAAATAAGACATGTGCATCTAAAGCATGAAGGAGATCCTTGAAAATATTTTCTTTGCTCATTGTCGGATCTGTAACAAAATAAAATCCGCGCATATTTTTTTTACCCATGCTTTCTCCTGAAAAAATATTAGTTTTATTTTTTAAACTAAACTATTGCATTATCAATAAGATCTGTTTGTACTTCCTGATCTAACTGTTCATCACTCTCTTGGGCAGGTGCATCTTGTTCAAAACCACTATCTTCTCCCTGCTCCATATTTATGTTATTATCCATCTCTCTATCGATCTGTGAACTATCGTCATTAAGATCAGATGTATCAATATCATTGTCATAAACATCATCTGCTATTACCAACGAACAAACAAGAAAAGAAAACATAAGAACAAAAAACATCTTTTTCATTTTTCCTCCTTTTAAAATTTCAAGTAGGAACACTTCATGAATCGCCCCTACACAAACCCTGTTCAGAATGATCCACACTTTTATCTTTCGTCTTTTATCTTTTATCTTATCTATTTAACATCTAGTATCGGTAATGCTCCTGTTTATACGGCCCTTCTGGTTTGATGCCTATATAATCTGCTTGCTCTTTAGTAAGTTTAGTGAGTTTTACCCCTATTCTTTGGAGGTGTAATCTTGCAACCTCTTCATCAAGATATTTAGGTAATCTATAAACACCCGGATCATATTTATCTTTATTCGCCCAAAGGTCCAATTGAGCAAGAACTTGATTGGTAAATGAATTCGACATAACAAACGATGGATGGCCTGTTGCACAACCAAGATTTACAAGTCTGCCTTGTGCAAGTAAATATATTTCTTTGCCATCAGGGAAAACATACTTGTCAACCTGCGGTTTTATATTGATCTTTTTTATACCTTTACATTTTTCTAGTTCACCTACTTGAATTTCATTGTCAAAATGTCCTATATTACAAACAATAGATTGGTTCTTCATTTTCTTCATGTGTTCGAAAGTTATTACATGTTTGTTTCCTGTAGCTGTTACATATATATCAGCTTCTCCTAAAACATCTTCAACAGTAGAAACTTCATAACCTTCCATTGCTGCTTGTAATGCGCATATAGGATCTATTTCTGTTACAATAACTCTGGCGCCAAAACCTCTCATTGACTGTGCAGAACCTTTTCCTACATCTCCATATCCGCATACACAGACAACTTTTCCTGCTACCATTACATCCGTAGCCCTTTTTATGCCATCTGCTAATGATTCTCTGCATCCATAAAGATTATCAAATTTTGACTTTGTCACAGAATCATTTACATTAATTGCAGGAACAAGCAATTCCCCAGCTTCAAACATCTGATAAAGTCTATGAACACCTGTTGTTGTTTCTTCAGAAACCCCTTTCCACTCTTTTATCATATTAGTCCATTTTTTATGATTATCCTTGTTTATTTCTTTAAGTTTTCTTAAAAGCTCTGCCTCATCTTCTCCACTAGCTTTCTTATCAAGAATGGATATGTCCTTTTCTGCTGCATAACCTAAATGCATCATCATAGTGGCGTCCCCGCCATCATCAACAATAAGCTGAGGACCTTTGCCATCAGGAAAACTCAAAGCTTGTTCTGTACACCACCAGTAATCAACCAATGTTTCTTCTTTCCATGCAAAAACAGGTATACCTGCTTTAGCAATTGCTGCTGCTGCATGATCTTGTGTAGAAAATATATTACAACTCGCCCAGCGAACATCTGCTCCAAGTTCAACAAGTGTTTCAATTAAAACAGCTGTCTGTATTGTCATATGCAAAGACCC
>JAQVOV010000055.1 GCA_028702395.1 Candidatus Omnitrophota bacterium | reverse complement strand
CTAAGTGCTACGCGTGGCACGTAATGAGTAATGTGTCATGGGTTGTGCTATGAGTACCGAGTAGCGAGCTGTAGGAACGTGAATACAGGACGAACCTTAAGCTCGTAGCGCGCTGCGCGTAGCTCGCGGCTAAATCGAAGTTTTAAGCAGAGACACAGGACACATGACCCACAGACACATGACTCAAAGAAAGGTTTGCAAACCTAAAATAACTGTGGTATTATACGGGTCGTGAGTACTGCGTCATGAGTAATGCGTTATGAGTACTGTGTAATGGGTACTGCGTCATGAGTAATGCGTCATGAGTACAGTGTCATGGGTACTGCGTCATGAGTAATGCGTTATGAGTACTGTGTAATGGGTACTGCGTTATAAGTACTGTGTCATGAGTAATGCGTCATGAGTAATGCGTCATGAGTCATGGGGTTATGTGTTACGACACAGGACACATGACCCAAGACACAGGACACATTATATATAACAAAGGGGGAAACATGAATGATTGGCAAACGCCTGAAGACCTTTTTAAAGGTGGTGATGAATTGGCGAAAAAAGCAAAAGAAACTATGGAAAAATTCAAAACAACTGGGCCTGTCCTTTTATTGCTTTTTGTAGTAATTGCAACATTGCTTTCAGGGATCTTTTCTGTAGGGACAGATGAAGTAGGAGTTATAAGAAGATTCGGGAAATATGTTCGGACAGTTAACCCTGGTCTTAACTTCAAAATACCGTTCATCGAAAATGTGAATAAAGTAAAAGTTACATATGTTTTTAAAGAGGAATTTGGATTTAGAACAACAAAAGCAGGTATTGCAAGTAGATATTCTACCAAGAATTACACTGAGGAATCGCTTATGCTTACAGGTGATCTGAATGTTCTTGAAGTAGAATGGATTGTCCAGTTCAAGGTTAAAGATCCTGTTAAACTTTTGTTCAATGTACGGGAGCCCCTAAATACTGTAAGAAATATCTCTCAATCTGTTATGCGTGAAGTTGTAGGAGATAGCACTGTTAATGAAGTACTTACAACCCGACGTGTTGAGATCAATCTGCAAGTACAGGAAAAACTTCAAAATATAATGGATCTATATGATAGCGGTATACAGATAGTTGTTGTTAAACTGCAGAACGTTAATCCTCCAGATGCTGTTAAACCATCGTTTAATGAGGTAAATGCTGCTAAACAGGAAAAAGAAAAGATGATAAATCAGGCTTGGGAAGCATACAACAAAGTCATTCCTAAAGCAAAAGGAGAAGCTGAAAAAACAATAAGGGAAGCTGAAGGATATGCACTTGAAAGAGTGAATAAAGCAAAAGGAGATGCTGCAAAATTCACAGCAACCTATGATGCTTACAAAGGGGCAAAAGAAGTGACCAGGAAAAGATTGTATTTAGAAACTATGGGTGAGATACTTCCCAAAATAGGGAAAAAATTCATTTTTGATCAACAGCAAAATGCAGTATTGCCGTTTCTGGACTTGACCAAGGAAGGTGGTGTAAAATGAAAGGTATTATCTCAATTATTGTATCAGCTGTAATCATCATTGCGATATTGTTCTTAACAGGGGCGTTGTATGTAGTAAATGAAACCGAACAAATTGTTATAACGCAGTTTGGCAGGCCAATAGGAAAACCTGTTGTTAATGCAGGATTGCATTTTAAAGTACCTTTTATACAGCAAGTGAATCGATTTGAAAAAAGAATACTTGAATGGGATGGAGAGGCCAATCAGATACCAACGAAAGACAAAAAATATATATTTGTAGATACAACTGCAAGATGGAAAATAACAGATGCATTGAAATTCATGCAATCTGTGAACAATGAAACAGGCGCACATGCTCGTTTGGATGATATCCTCGATTCATCAACAAAAAATGTCATTACAAACCATGGGCTTGTTGAAGCAGTCAGAGATTCAAATAGAATTTTGGAAACAGATGTTGAATATATCGAAGGAGGTTCTGATATTACTGAACAACTCGAAAAAATAACTATAGGCAGAGAAGGTTTAACAAGAGAGATCCTTGAAGAAGCTCAGAAAATAGTACCGCAATACGGGATAACTCTTATTGATGTCAGGATAAAAAGGATAAATTATATTGATAGTGTACAGATGAAAGTGTATGAGAGAATGATCTCTGAAAGAAAGAGAGCCGCTGAACAATATCGATCTGAAGGTCAGGGGAAAAAAGCTGAGATAGAAGGCCGTATAGAAAAGGAAATGGATCAAATTACTTCAGAAGCTTATAAAGTTGCTGAAGAGATAAAAGGAAATGCTGATGCGCAGGCAATAACAATATACGCACAGGCTTACAATAAAGATCCTGAATTTTATTCTTTTCTTAAGACCTTGGATACCTATAAGCGAACTGTGGATGGCCAGACAACGATAATAATGTCGACGGATGGTGAATATTTCAAATATCTAAAAGACATAAAAGAGGTTTAATAGGGGGTTCGCAATGCGTTATGCGTTGTGTGTTGTGCGTAAGGGTAAACGTGAAAAGTCAATATAACTTTACGCATAACGTATAACGCTTAATGCATAACGATTAAAAGGAAGAGGTCTATATGCGAGAAAAACTTGAAGAAAAAGTAGGAAAATTTTTAAAGCGAAAAAAACTTACTATTGCTGTTGCTGAATCTTGTACAGGAGGGCTTGTTTTAAAAAGACTTACAGATGTTTCAGGAAGTTCTTCATATGTGAAAATGGGAATGGTCCTATATTCAAATGATGCAAAAGATGAATTTCTCAAGATCCCAAAGAAAGCCATTGAAAAAGTTGGAGCTGTTAGTGGCCCAGTAGCTCATCAAATGGCAAAAAATGTAAAAAAAATCGCTGGTACTGATTTTGGAGTAGGCATTACAGGTATTGCCGGACCAAGTGGTGGATCAAAAGAAAAACCTGTTGGGCTTGTTTTTATGAGCGTTGTAGGTCCAAAAGATAGTATTACAGAGTATAGGATTTTTAAAGGTACTCGTAGTTCGATCCGTAACAAAGCTGCAAACTATGTTTTTTCTTTGTTATTAATGATCATTTAGAGATGTCTGTGTCAGTGTCTGTGCTGGATTGTTCTAAAAGAGCTTTTTTAAAACTGTATTTAGGACGTTCTTTTTCTGAAAGCTGACAGCTAAACATGCTATAAGGGAAGATATGCGAATATTCATAGGTCTTGATATTTGTGATACTTTTAAAAAAGAGATCGTAAAAGTCCATGAAATGGTTGAAGAGACTGGTGCTTTTATAAGATGGGTGAACCTTGCAAATCTTCATATTACTTGCAAGTTTTTGGGCGAAATAAATGAGGAATATATTCCTAAGATAGAAGATCTGATATTTGATGTTGTAAGAAACGTTGAACCATTTGAAATTACGTTAGGAGAGCTTGGTGCTTTTCCAAACATTGATATGCCAAGAATAATTTGGGTAGGTATTGGCCAAAATCAGCATAAAGTGGAACTGTTAAGTGAAAAGATCTTGAAAGAATGTAGTAAACTTGGCTTTCCTGATAATGATGAGGTTCCTTTTAAGGCACATATTACAATAGGGAGAGTTAGTTATCCTAAGGATAAAAGAGCTTTAGCTAGTGTTCTTAGAGATTTCAAATTAAAACCAGAAATTTGCAGAATTAAAGCTATCAAGCTTTTTGAAAGCGAAATTACTGCGGAAGGTCCCATATATTCAACAATATATGAAGCTCCTTTTATAGAGGATTTTGCAGGAGAGAGTTTTTAGCGATTTAGTTATCTGTCTGTGTTATCTGTTATGTGTGAACGAATATTCTGGTTGTTTGAAACTGTCTTTAATGCGATCAAAGACCTCTCACAGATAACCGATAACAAATAACAGATAACATTTTTTAAGGAGAAAAAGAAATGGCTTTATCTATAGGAATTGTTGGATTGCCGAATGTGGGAAAATCAACACTTTTTAATGCTATCACAAATGCAGGTGCAGAAGTACAGAACTATCCATTTTGTACTATTGATCCAAATACAGGTATAGTTCCTATACATGATAGCAGATTACCTGTACTTGCAAAAATGAGTAAAAGTAAAGAGATCATTTATTCAACAATGGAATTTGTTGATATTGCAGGATTAGTAAAAGGTGCATCAAAAGGGGAAGGTCTTGGAAATAAGTTTTTGGCCAATATAAGAGAAGTTTCGGCTATAGCGCATGTTGTGAGATGTTTTAAAGATGAAAATGTCACACATGTCAGTGGTACAGTTGATCCTGAAAGTGATATTGAAACCATTAATCTGGAATTGATCTTAGCAGACCTTGAAAGTGCAGAAAAAATACTTGCGAACACTCAGAAAAAAGCGAAATGTGGGGATAAAGAACAAATTGCGCATTGTGCACTTTTAAAAAAAATAACAGATACACTTGGACAAAATAAACCTGTCAGAGAGCTTGTTTTAAACGAAGAGGAAAAGGTTCTTATAAAGACATATTCTTTTTTAACTAATAAAAAAGTCATATATGTGGCAAATGTCGGTGAAGACATGATAGGCTCTTCCAATGAAGATACTAAAAAAGTAAAAAAAATAGCAGACTCACATGGCGATGAGTTTGCTGTTATTTCTGCTAAAATTGAAGAGGAGCTATCAGCACTTTCTGAGGATGAAAGAGCTGAATATCTCAAAGATCTTGGGATAGAATGTTCAGGGCTAGATCTTATTGCAAGAAAATGTTTTGATCTTTTAGGTCTTCAAACATATTTAACTACAGGTGAGAAAGAAACACGTGCATGGACCATCAAAAAAGGTGATACTGCTCCAATTGCTGCAGGTGTTATTCATACTGATTTTGAAAGAGGATTTATACGGGCTAATATAGTAGGATATGGGGATTTTGTTGCTAATAACGGGTGGCTGGGTGCAAAAGAAAAAGGACTTTTAAGACAAGAAGGTAAAAGCTATATTATGAAAGACGGAGATATTGTAGAGTTCTTGTTCAATGTTTAATGGTTGTTATTAGCCTTGGCAATCAGGCTTTTTTGTCTATATTATATAAAAAATATTTTAACTGCTCATAAATTTATTTTTTAAAAGGAACTATGAAACAATATTTAACCGCGAAAATTTCAGTAATTAAATTAGATCAAAAGCAAGCTCTTATTAACGTATGTGCAGTTGGCGGGTTATATGTTGGTATGGGAGGTGGTACGAATTGGTGTGGGCATACAACAGGGGCAGAGGGATTGGGGCCTGTTTGTTGGGATACTCCAAAAGGTGGAGATGCTCCAACGGTACTTACTTTGCATCCTACTTCTCTCGGAGGGGATGCAGCTATCTCAGTAACACCAAGTTAGATGAAAATTAAAATATAGGGGATTGATTTCTTGCAGCTTTCCAGACTACGTTGGGAAGCTTTTTTTCTTTTGGCTATTTCACTTGAACAAATGATCTACCTATGATATTATATTGACCAATATATATAACTAAGGAGGAACGTATGCGAAATCTTATCGGTTTTGTTCTTATATTTAATATTTTAAGTTTATCAGGGTGTGGAGAAAAAGGTGAATATGTTGCCAAAGTTGGTAAGGATGTATTCACAGAACAGACCTTAGAAGGTAGAATAAGTAAGCTGCCTCAGCAATATCAGGAAATCATTCATTCAAATAAAGAAAAGTTCCTTAATGATGTTATTTCTGATAGCCTTTTGTATCAGGAAGCGATGCGCCAAGGAATAGATAAGCAGCCTGATATAAAAGAACTTTTTGAACAAGCAAAAAAGAAGATCCTTATTGCAAAATTGCTTCAGGAGACAGTAGATTCAACAAATGTTGTTGATGAAGATCAAATGAGGGCATTCTATGATGCAAATCTAGATACATTTAAAACACCTGAGATCGTAAGAGCTTCACATATAATGGTAAAGACTGAACCAGAAGCCAGGAAAACATTAGGAGAACTAAAACAAGGAGCAAGTTTTACTGATCTTGCAAGAGAAAGATCCATAGATCCTTCAGGAAAAAGAGGAGGAGATCTTGGGTTTTTCAAAAAAGGTCAGATCGAACCTGATTTTGAAAAAGCCTGTTTTTCTTTGAATACAGGCGAGTTGAGTGGTGTAGTCAAGACTAAATACGGATATCACATTATTTTATTGACTGACAGGACATTGCCTTCAGTTGAAAAATTCGCAGATGTCAAAGAGCGGATAAAAGAACATCTGCTTGCACAAAAAAGAAAAGCATCTTTTGAACAGCTTGTTATGGCACTAAAAACAAAATTCAAAGTTATTGTAAACGAAAGTTCTCCATTTCTTGTTTCACAAGAAGAAAAAAAGGATGATGCTGATGTTCAAAATGATATCGAAAGGATAGAAAATGAAGATGTTTCAAAAGATGCTAAATCATAAAACTTTAATTTTTAATGGTTTTGCTTTTTTTTTATTGTGTAATGTTTCTTTTGCAGCGATAATGGACAAGATCATTGTGATAGTAAATGATGAAGTTATTACGCAAGGGGAACTTAACCGGAAACTTGCACCAATATATAAACAGTTGAAAATGCAGTATGACGGCGAAGCTTTGACATATCAAATGGATAAAGTCCAACAGCAGCAATTAGATCAGTTAATAAATGATAAACTTGTTGTAAGTGAAGCAAAAAAACTTGGAATAGTTGTTACTCCGGAAGAAATACAGCAGGAAGTAGATGCGGTCAAAAAACAATTTCAGAATGAAGAGGATTTTTATATTACACTTGAACAGCAGGGTATAAGATTGGAAGAACTTAAAAGAAATTATATGGAAAACATCATGTCAAAAAAACTGATTGATAATCAGATCGGAGCTGGTATCAGTATACTGCCTTATGAGGTCAAAGAATTTTATAGAGAGAATCAAGAAAAGTTCGTTACTCCACCGAAAGCTAAAGTGCAGTCTTTGGTCATTAGAGTAAATGACGATCGGGCTGATAAAATGGCATATGACATTGTCTGTGGTATTTTGTATAGATTAAAAAAAGGAGAAGATTTTTCTGAAATGGCATATAACTGTTCTGAGGATTCTTATGCGACAAAAGGTGGCGACATGGGGTATATAGAAAAAGGGCATATGGCAAAACAGATAGATGATGTTATTTTCAGTTTAGAAGAAGGCGAAATATCAGATATTGTAAAAACACCTATTGGTTACCATATTTTCAAAGCAAAAGAAAAGATCGAGCCTAAGCAAGAGGCTTTTTATGATGTGCATTCAAATATAGAAGAAATGATATACAGAAAAAAAATACAGCACAAACTTGAAAAATTCATAAAAGAGCTTAGAGAGAATGCTTACATTGAATACAAATAAAAAACCTTTTATTGTAATAACAGCAGGAGATCCTGCTGGAATAGGTCCTGAAATAGTAAAAAAAGCGTTGTCTTCAAAAGCAATTAAATATAAAGCTGACTATGTTGTTATTGAGGGCAAAAGCCAAGATATACAAACCGGGAAAGTGCAGGCTAAAGCAGGACGTATTGCTTTTGATAATATTAAAAAAGCAGTAGCTCTTTTACAAAAACATGTTGGCCCTAAAGGGCTTGTTACCGCACCTATCAATAAGCAAGCAATTAAAAAAGCAGGTATTAAATATGCGGGACACACAGAAATGCTCGCAGGTCTTACGAAAGTCAAGAATGTGGCAATGATGTTTACCTATAATAAGTTTTCATTAGTCCTAGTAACAAGACATATTGCACTTAAAAACGTATCCAAGAATATCACAACAAAAAATATCGTTGATACAACATTGCTTTTTTCTGAAGCATTGGAAATGATAGTGAACAAAAGAGTTCCTTCAATAATCGTTGCTGGGCTTAATCCTCACGCATCTGATGGTGGTGTTATGGGTAATGAAGAATATACAAAAATAACACCTGCAGTAGAAATATTGAAGAAGAAAAAACTTGATGTGACAGGACCAATGGCAGCAGATATTGTTTTCAACCTTTTAAGAAGAAGAAAAACAGACGGGGTTGTTTCAATGTATCATGATCAAGGACTGGGGCCGTTTAAAATGCTGTTTTTTGATAAAGGTATAAACGTCACGTTAGGATTGCCTTTTATCAGAACATCTCCTGATCACGGAACAGCCTTTGATATAGCAGGAAAAAACATAGCAGATCCAACATCAATGATAAATGCTATTAAGGTAGCAATAAAAATGGCAAAACAAAAAAAGGAATGACCCTGTTTTAAGATAAGCATGTACACAAAAACGCAATTGTTAGAAATATGGGGGAAACACGATTTTAGGGCAAAAAAAAGTTTTGGTCAGAATTTTCTTGTTGATAAGAATCTAATTGATAAACTTATAAGAGCTATTGATATAAAAAAAAGCGATACAGTTCTTGAAATAGGGCCAGGTTTTGGGGAAATGACAGAATACCTTTTAAAGGCCAAAAAGGTTGTTGTTGTTGAAAAAGACAGATTTCTTGCGAAATTCTTAACAACAGAGCTCTTTAAAAATATCCAAAATATCAAGATAATAGAACAGGATTTTCTTGATTTTGATCTCAATGGTAGCTATGATAAGATAATAGGGAATTTGCCGTATTACATAACCACCCCAATAATTGAAAAACTGCTTTTTGAGACTGAATGTAAGCAGATCTTTTTAATGGTGCAAAAAGAATATGCAGATAGACTTCTTGCCTTAGTAGGCACAAAAACTTATTCTTCGTTAACATGTTTTGTTAATTATTATGCTAAAGTGGAGAAGATATCAATTGTTTGTAAGGAATGTTTTTTTCCGGCTCCAAAAGTTGATTCAATGTTCATAAAAATAGAAAGACTTAAAAAACCACAGTTCAAAGTCAATGATGAGAAAATGTTTTTTAATATTATACGTAAGAGTTTTCAGCATAGACGTAAAACAATTAGTTCGTGTTTGAAGAAATTTGTATTTGAAGATAATAATATTGAAATTGAAAAGGTCCTTAATAGATTGGGGAT
Organism: Candidatus Omnitrophota bacterium; assembly: GCA_028702395.1. Taxonomy (GTDB): domain Bacteria; phylum Omnitrophota; class Gorgyraeia; order JABMRN01; family JABMRN01; genus JAQVOV01. The sequence continues at coordinate 632 of JAQVOV010000055.1, read as the reverse complement.
AGATCCTAATGTAAGACCTGAAGAACTTAGCATTCAGGATTTTGCAAGCTTGGCTGATAGTTTTAGTGGAATACAAAATTTAAGTAATAAGTAAAAAAAGCTAGCCGTTAGTCCGCCATTGACCGCTAAAGAGGTCAATGGCGAGATTTCGCCAAAATTTTAAATAAATTTTGGCGAACCATTAGCCTTTAGCCTGTGGAACGTCCTGAAAGTGCTTTTTTACAATTAATATGATAAGTCCTATAAGCTTTTCTGGTTTCTGGTCACTGGTCTCTGGTTTCTAATAGGTAAGGAGAAATAATGTCCCAAGAAAAAATAGACAAAAAAACAGTTGAGAAAGTTGCTTTGCTTTCCAGGCTTACTTTAAAAACAGAAGATATTGATAAGTTTTCCTGGCAGCTTAATTCTATATTGGGCTACATTGATAAACTCAAAGAAGTAGATACTGAAAATGTTCTGCCTACTACGCATACTGTAGGGGACATAAAAAACGTTTTCAGAGAAGACGTTGTAAAAAAGTCTCTAGATATAGCAGACGTACTAAAAAATGCACCTCAAAAAATTGGGAATTTTTTTGGTGTACCAAAGGTGATCGAGTAAATTAGTAAATCGGAAGACGGAAGGCGGAAGAC
>JAQVOV010000054.1 GCA_028702395.1 Candidatus Omnitrophota bacterium | reverse complement strand
AAAGGAAAAAGGTCCGCCTCGCCATCTTTGATGGCGGGCGAGATCTCGCCAAAATTTTGAAAATTTTGGCGGATAAAAAATCTGTTATCTTTGTGGAATCTTTTCTTGTTTCTTCGTAGGGGCGTACCTGCCTGCCGGCAGGCAGGTTGCAATACGCCCCTACGAAAATCTCATTCAGTACCTTCCACTAGCTCGCAGCTCGCTGCGCGTAGCTCGTAGCCCAATCCAGGACCTTCCACACTTTTTCCTTTTACCCTGCCTGCCGGCAGGCAGGCTTTTTACTTTTTACTTATATCTATCTAATAACTAAATCCCGCACATACGCAGTGCACAAATTGTTTTTGCATCAACAATTTTTCCTGATCCAAGCATATTCCTTAACTGCGGTATTGTTAAAATTTTAATTTTGATAACTTCATCCTTGTCGAACGAGGTTTCAACTTTTTCAAGCCGCTCAGCTTTATAACATACAATTTTCTCCGTAGAATATCCTGGAACAGGATAAATATAGCCTAATTTAAGGAAACTTTTAGCTTTATACCCTGTTTCCTCTATTATTTCGCGTTTAGCACAACTTAAATGCGCCTCGGTTGTCTCTAAAGTCCCTGCAGGGAGTTCATATATATATTTGCCTAAAACAGCCCTAAATTGGTATAACATTATTATCTTTGTTTTAGAAAGAAATGGCACAATCAATGCAGCACCTGGATGTTTTATCATCTCCAAAGAAGCCAGAACTCCTGTAGGCAGTTTTTTTTGAAATGAATAAACTTTTAATAATTTACCATCATACTCTTTTTTCATATGTTTTCCTTGTTTTTTGTGCATTATACCGTAAAATATTAGTAAAGTATATAATTTTTCTAAGTTTGTTTTTTAACTAGAGACATAACGCACAGACACAAGACTCATGACTCATTACTCATTACACATGTCTCAAAACACAGGACACATTTATGATACAAATAAAACAAGGTGATATAACCAGAGAAAATGTTGCTGTGATCGTGAACGCTGCAAACACACAGTTAAAAGGTGGTGGCGGAGTAGATGGTGCTATTCATAAAGCAGCTGGGCCTTCTGTAATGGAAGAATGTCGTTCTATTGGAAGATGTCCAACAGGAAAGGCTGTTATAACAAATGCTGGGGATCTTTTTTCAGAGATGATAATACATACTGTCGGACCAGTTTGGAAAGGTGGCCGAAATAATGAATGTGAACTTTTAAAAGATGCTTATGAAAATTCTTTCTTACTTGCACTTGACTATGACCTCACATCAATAGCTTTTCCATCTATAAGTACAGGAGCATATGGCTTTCCAAAGGAAACTGCTGCAAGAATTGCGCTAAGAACAGGTCTTAAATACTATAGTGTTTTTGAAAGAATTGTTTATGTATGTTTTTCTAAAGAAGACTATGATCTTTATTTAAAAGTCTATAACGAACTTACTTCTTAGAAATACCCCCTATGGTCACTATAATCGTTTTGAGCATATGCTCATTACTCGTTTTTCTGGATTTTGGATTTTTGGGGCCTGGCCCCAAGCCTCTGGAGAAGTGGCACCAGCTACACAGAGAAGTGCCCCCTAACCAAGAAATTAAAGGTTTTAGACAAAAAAAATTGATATGTTAAATACCTATTTAAGTGTTAGTTGTCTTTCGTCTTTCGTCTTTCGTCTTTCGTCTTTCGTCTTTCGTCTTTCGTCTTTCGCTAATCGTGAACCGTATATCTTGGATTTTTGGGATTTTTGGGGCCTGGCCCCAAGCCTCTGGAGAAGTGGCACCAGCTACACAGAGAAGTGCCCCCTAACCAAGAAATTAAAGGTTTTAGACAAAAAAAATAGATATGTTAAATACCTATTTAAGTGTTAGTTGTCTTTCGTCTTTCGACTTTCGTCTTTCGCTATTCGTGAACCGTATATCTTTAAATCAATTAATACTATTCATCCACCAAATTTCATGAAAATTTTGGCGAGATCTCGCCATCTATGATGGCGGACTAGTCACTAGTCACCAACTCCTATAAAGTCTCTATTCGCTCTACCACTTCTCCCAATGCATCATTTCTTTTAGATGCTTCTTAGGAGTTTTTTGTATATTATCCACAGGATGACCAACCACAACTATACTGACAAGTTTTTTGTCCTTAGGCACTTTGAACATCTCTTTTATTTTATCACAATAATCCTTTTTATCTCCTGCTACCCAACATCCGCCAAGCCCAAGAGCATGTGCAGCAAGTAGAATGTTTTGGGTAGCAGCACAACAGTCTTCTAAATAGTATTTTGTGTCATCACTGAAAATCGCTACTATTGCAGAGGCATCTTTGCAAAATGCAGCATTTGGTGCTAATTCTGAAACTTGTATCAAAATCCGCTTATCAAGTGAACCAACAAAATGCCATGGCTGAAGATTTCGAGCTGTAGAAGCTAATCTTCCTGCATCAACCATAACCTCTACTATTTCCTTTGATACAGGTCGCTGTTTAAACTCTCGAACACTATGTCGTCCTCGTATTGCATCAAAAAATTCCATAAAGCCTCCCTTTTAAGCGTTATGCGTAAGTCATTAGACGTTAATCGTAACTTGTTATTCGGTCATCAACCTGTCATCCCTGTATTTTTCTTCAAAAAAACGAGAAAACATTCAATAATCTTTATTAACCTTCTTGCTTCTTGCTTCTTGCTTCTTGCCTCTGTTCTCTAATCATCAAACCCTATCAACCGTTCTGGTCACTGGTCTCTGGTTTCTGGTCTCTACCCCTTCTTAACCTTATCAATCGCATTCACTCCCCAATTATCTTAACGAGTACTCGTTTCCTTCGTCTACCATCAAATTCACCATAAAAGATCTGTTCCCAAGGTCCAAAATCAAGACTTCCATTAGTAACTGCTACAACAACTTCACGCCCCATAATAGTCCTCTTTAAATGTGCATCAGCATTATCCTCACCCGTAAGATTATGCGCATAATTAGTTAAGGGCTCATGAGGGGCGATTTTTTCAAGCCATTTATCAAAATCTTTGTGCAAACCCAGTTCATTATCATTTATAAAAACACTTGCTGTGATATGCATCGCATTAACAAGACACAACCCCTCCTGTATACCACTTTCGATCAAGCACTTTTCTACTTCATGAGTAATATTTATAAATGCCCGTCTGGTTTTTGTCTCAAAAGTCAATTCTCTTTTAAATGATCTCATTGTTCACCTTTAGCTGATATTGTTATTTTTTATTAGTGTGAGTGTGTGTGAATGACTGTCCTAAGCACATTTTTAAAACCCTTCTCTTAAAAACATTAACCTACACACACTAATAACTATATCCTATTAACTCGCTAAAATGTTATCTGTTTTTTGTTATTAGTGTCAGTGATGGGGCTTTCTGAATACAGTTTGTAAAAACCCATCATCAGAAACCTTCCTTCACTCACACTAATAACACACACTAATAACAAAAATCCTATAAACTCACTATTCGGCTTTTTCCTGACTATAATTAATAGCTCGTATTGGAAATGGAATGGTTATCCCTTCTTCTTTATACCTTTTCTGCAAAGCTTTAATGAATTCGTGCTTGATCAAATAATTGTCTACAAATTCTTTTACCCTCAAAATTACAGAAAAATTTATACTTGAACTATCAAAAGTATGATACCGTATAAAAGGTTCAAAATTCTCAACGCCCCCATTTACTTTTTTCAATATTTCTTTTCCTACTTCAATTGTCACTCTTTCAACTTTTTCCAGATCAGAATTATAATGAACTCCTACCTGGACAAGCGTTGACATTTCAGGTTCCGGATAATAATAATTGACGATCTTAGAATCCATGATCTTTTTATTAGGCATAACAATTATATTATTAGGCAGTATGCGTATCCATGTTGACCGCCATCCTATTTTTTCGACATAACCTTCTTCTCCTGATTCAAGACCAATAAACTGTCCCACTTTAATTGGCTGATCCAAAATAATGACAACTCCTGAAAAAAAGTTCTCTAAGATAGGCTGTAAAGCAAGAGCAACAGCAAGTGAACCAACTCCTAAAGATGCCAGAATAGGCGTTATCGAAACTCCCATAGAATCCAAAAGCATCAATAACCCAAGACCATAAACCACCCCTTTTATAACTGTATTAACAATCCCTTTAGAGGTTTTCAAAAGTTCATTGTTTTTTGAGTATAATTGTATTAATCCTCTAAAAAAACTATCTATGAACATTATAATAGCTATTATTGATAAGATCTTAAAGACTGTAAAAAAATATTGGGTGTATTTGAAATCTTTGTCAAATTCCACGATCTGCTCTATGAAATATGCTCCACTTACAAAAATAAGCAGATTTAAAGGAGTGTTAACAGCTTTTATGAAAATATCATCAACTTTAGTTTTTGTTCTTGCAGAAAGATCCTGTAGTTTTTTTATTCCAATTGCCTTCAGCAAAAAAAGACAAAAAACCCATAAAAAAAAAGCTATCGGCACAATGATCCATGCCGGAAAAGTTATTCCGAACATTATTATATCTTTCATTCTTTCTCCTATCCGAGCTACGCGCTGCGAGTCACGAGCTTCGAGCTCGTATAAACTCTTTCTCGAATTGTTTTAAAGCCAGTTCTGTAAAGCACTTCCCTCATGGCTTATCTATTTAATTTTTCTGATATAATCTCTAATTTGCTCCGGATCTGTAAGTTCTATAACACCTTTAACATTCCACTGTCCAAAAGATAATACTTGCCTCTTATAAGTCAATGCGAATCCTATTTCGGATAATGTTCCACACTCCCCTTTTAGTGCAATAACAATATCTGAAGTATTTGCAACTATACTGTTACGTGCATAACCTAAACCAGTTCGTATATGAATATCAACAAACTCGTTAGCATCTTCACCATCTATGCTTGGCAATATGCCTATTGTTGATCCCCCAACCTTTTTAGCACCTTTACAGACAGCTTGCATTATCCCTTTTCTGCCTCCGCAAACAACAATACATTTTTCTTCTGCAATTATCTGCCCGATCTTTTCAGCAAGCTCTGCAGTTTCCTTAGTACATTCATGCCCGCCTATAACCGATATTAGTTTTTGTTTCATACTATCCTCGTTGTGCGTTATGCGTAAATCGTGAACCGTTAAACGCGTTAGACGTTAAACGTTAGACGTTAGTCGTTAGTCGTAAAGCGTAACTTATTACACTTTCATTACTTGTCATCCCGGTTTTGCCGAAAGCAAATACCGGGATCTCGAGTCCTTTAAACCGTTCATTTTTATGTTTTTTTCTTCGTACAAGATCCCTGTATTCCCCTGATTCAATATTCAGGGAAACCGGGATGACAATCTATAAACCCTATTAACCGTCCTAGTCACTAGTTTCTAGTTACTAGTCACTAATTACCAAGTCCTGTCAACTCAATTTAAGAATCTATTATATCCCAAATTATCCAAACTTATAATATTTTCGTATAGGTGATGTTATATTCCAAGTACAACTCAACCCTTGAGGAAAAGTTACCAGGTCTCCTTTGCCAAAAGTAACACTATTGCAATCCTCTCCTGTAACAGTTGCCTGCCCATCAAGAATAAGACAGATTTCATTAGTATCATAATACCAATCAAATTTTGAAACCTCCTTTTCCCATATTGGCCATGAAGGAATTCCCATACCCTCGATCTTTTCAGGTTTAGGTCTCTCGACTATTATTGCCTTCATATTACCCCCTTTTCATATTAAAAAGCATCAGGTTTTTTTTTAGTACTATCTACTAGTACACGTTCTATAGCAACACGTAATTTGTTAAGTTCATTCCTTTTTAAAATAAAATGAGCTCTAAGTTGCGGTTCAACAACCTGCAATTCGAAAATATCTTTTTCTTTAATGTAGCGAAAATTTATTTTCATTTATTACTCCTTGATTTGTGTCAATGTGTAATGTGTAATGTGTCTAAGGTCTATAGCGAAACAAGAAAATACAGTTTACCACAGCAGACTCACGACGCAGTACTCATGACTCATTGGCTCAATTTTGCACTTCATCAGGAAATACTTTATCTGTGTACTTATCCAATGTCTTTTTAAGTTCTAAACATGAATTTGGTAAAACTAATTTTTTATTTTCTTCAAAAAAAAGCTCTTTAACTGTAACGTCCTCATTATAGTAATCACGATTTGCAATATTATTTGGTGTCATTGTTGCTCCTTTTAAACTAACGCCGCTAAATACACCTTTATTCTGAGAATAAGAAAAAACCCCTCCCTTTACCAAAATATCAGAATTCACATCACTTATATTTCCTACAGGACCATTTTCAACTAAAATATCTGTTCCCAAATTGAGCTTGTCTTTAAATAATCCCTGTAAAGAATCGTCCCCAAAAATAACGAGCACTAGATCTGTTGCCTCAACTCCTACCTGAAAACCAAAGATCGCTTCGCTAATGGTAAAAAAAGCAGGGTTTGACCACTCCTGTTTTTCTTTGTTATATGCAGTTATAACTCCTTGCCCATATTTATCTGCAAAAATAAAACCTCCCTTAAAAACACTTGGAAAGATCGCAATTGCCGAACATTGCCCAAAGAACTGTTTTGGTATACCCTTTTCAGGAACTTCCATTATTTGGTCAATTACTTTTTTAGCTTCTATGACACGCCCAGTGACACGCGTACCTTCGTCAATTGGAACTTCTTCACAATATGAAGTTTGAACACTGAGCATTACCAGACATATAAAACTATAAATAAACTTTTTCATTTTATTCTCACTTTTATTCATCTTTTAAAGTTCTGGTCATAAGCTCTTTGACTGCGAGCTTAGGATCTTTATTGTTATAAATAACTTCATATATTTGATTTGTTATAGGCATATCAACATTATACTCATTAGCTAATTGATAAGCGGACTCTGTAGTAGCAATTCCTTCAACAACACTCTGTGTGTTCTTAAGTATTTGATCAAGAGTGTTCCCCTTTGCAATTTGTTCCCCGAAACTTCTGTTACGTGAATCTAAACTCATACATGTAGTTGCAAGATCACCCACACCGCTTGAACCTACAAAAGTTTCTTTTAATGCTCCCATTTGTACACCTAAACGGGATATCTCTGCAAGTCCTCTAGTCAAAATAGCAGCCTTTGTATTAATACCAAAACCCAACCCATCAGCAATTCCTGCAGATATTGCAATGATATTCTTTAATGCTCCTCCAAGTTCAACCCCTATGACATCTGAACAGCTATAAACACGAAATCTGTCCGTAGAAAAAACATCTCTGAGTTTACGTGCAATTTCTTCATTATCAGCGGAAATCACACAGGTTGCAGGAAGCTCTCGCGCTATTTCAATGGCAATTGTCGGACCTGAAAGAACTGCAATATCATTTTTATGCTGTAAGATCTCTTTCAATATTTGAGAAGGTCGTTTTAGGGTATCATTCTCTATTCCTTTGACAACACTAACTACAGTACCTGTAATATTACCAGCCAAAGAAGATATTGTTTTTCTCAAGAATTGACAGGGAACTGATACAACATAAACATCACTGCTTTTTATCATATCTGCATCATTTGTGAAAAAAACCTTTTTCGGGATATGAATACCAGGTAAAAATTTTCTGTTTATATGAGTTTCGTTCATCTCTTTTGCATATTCTGCTGATATACTCCAGACAATAACATCATATCCTTTTTTTGATAATAAAACAGCTAATGTTGTTCCCCAACCCCCATCCCCAATAACAGTTATTTTCATAGAAATTAGTCTCCTAAATTACTTGGTTGACCAAATGCATTATTTCCTTTAAAAGATCATCCTTTTTTATTACAGGAATAGTTCCGGGCAAAATTGATTTAATAGCAGTACCGGCAACATCATATTGACTCATTAAAACTATAGGAATATCTTTAATCTCAGTATCTGCTCTTACCTGCCCCACTAATTCATAACCACTCATACCTGTCATTGCAAGTTCGGATATTATCAGATCAGGTTTTTGGTGATGGATGATCTCCATTGCATTTTTTCCATCATTGATCTCAATACAATTAAATCTCCCTGTTTTATTAATGACTTCAAAAAGTTTTTTTGTCACAGAAATATCATCATCTATCAATAAAACATTTCTTTTTCTTATCAATGATCGCTCTGCAGCAGAAAGTAAATCTTTAGATGTCATGCCATCAAAAGGAAAAGATGCAAAACCAAAACGCGTTTCAATATCAATACCATCACATATTTTATCCTTATTTTTTTCAAACTTTTCTATCAACCTTTTACAGACAAATTTTGCGCCATGTTTATTCGTGTTTGAAAGCAAAATAATGAATTTCTCATCTTTTATGCCAAGAAGTACATCTTCCTGTCTTTCAAGCGACTCATTGATCGTATTCTTTAAAAGAACTTTTACCCGCTCCCGCTCATCAGGATGGATCTTTAAAAAGATATCTTCCAAATTCTCAATATCCAACATAAGCAATGTGAAAAACTCACTTTCCCCTACACGCGACTGAAAATTGATCTTATCATCAATACCTTTGTTAATAGCCAGACCTTCTGTTGCAAAAGCAGGGATATTAAAATAGAAAGTGGACCCTTTTCCAAGTTCTGATTCGACCCATACTCTTCCTCCATGCAATTCAATGATATTCTTCACTATATAAAGACCTAACCCCATCCCTTTTTGAATACTCCCTGCATCATGTTCAAATTGCTGGAATTTACCAAAAACCAAAGGAAGATCCTTTTCAGCTATACCATGTCCTGTATCTTTTATAAAAAACGTAATGATCCCATCTTTATTTTCTAGGAATATCTGTATCTTCCCTTTTTCAGGTGTGAACTTTAGTGCATTATTGATCAAATTCATGAAAACCTGGGTCATTTTATCTGCATCTGCATAGGACATTATCGGTTCATTGCCTACAAGAAATTCAAATTCAACACCGCTTTTTTCAATTTTATTGGAAAACGCCTGAACTGTTTTTTTCAAAACAAAACGAATATCAGTTGTATCTCTTTTTAATGTTATTCTACCTGCCTCTATTATTGAAATATCAAGAAGTTCTGCAATGATCCTTCCCAATCTTTCAACATTTTCCCTTGTCATTTTGATTATTCGTTCTTGCTGAGGTGTTAATCCTCCTAATATTTTATCCGCTAGAAGGCTCATTCCCTCACCAATAACAGTAATAGGAGTTCGTAGCTCATGGGAGACCATTGAAATGAAACTTGTTTTTAATTGGTCCAATTCCATAAGTGTTTTGTTCTTAGCTTCCAGTTCACTATATAATCCCTGCACTTTTTTATCGGATTCAATGAGCTGTGTTGTCTGCTGTATCAATGAATTCTTTATTTTTTGAAGAGCGATCTCTTTTCTGTTCAAAAAATCGTATATTCCGTTTGCAATATTGCCGGAAAAAATTATAGCTTCAGGAGACATATCCTTAACTTTTGCGGCTATCACATTATCCGCTAAACACAAGATCATATCAATATGACCATATTTCGCAAGCTCAGAAAGATTTATTGCATGAAGAATATTTAAACTATCACAGGCTTGTTTATTGACTTGATTAATTGCCAGATCTATGACCCCTGAAAAATGGAATTCTGTACTATGGGCAAAAGTCCTGCAAATTTCAGCAAGATCTTGCCCTTGAC
>JAQVOV010000005.1:18466-38125 GCA_028702395.1 Candidatus Omnitrophota bacterium | reverse complement strand
AGACTTTCCTGCCTTTTCCCTTGAAAATCCTAATAGGTCATTGGTCCAAAAACGATTTTATAATAGTTGATGATTTCCTTAGATGCTTTTATCGTAACAATTAAAAGCAAGGCTGATAGGATGATTATAACTATTGCCCATATGATCTTTTTCTTTTTAGTTAAAAAAGGGGACATAAAAACCAGCACTAAAGCAAGCGGCCCTACAACCAAGAAAGCAATAATTATTGATAATGGAGAAAACAGCCATTTACTGCTTTTGATTTTGTCTATTTTTTCCTCTAATGCCATTAGTTTTCCCCCTTATTCACATTCAAATATATCCTTATTTTTTTTATTAAAAATTCAGGGTATGGGGGCTTGACCATATAATCATCTGCTCCTGCCTTAAAAGCTGCTATCATATCATTAATGTCATTTTTTAAACTCGAAACTATGATCGTTGTGTTTTTAAGTTCTTTTATTTGCCTAAGTTTTTCGCAAGTTTCAATACCTGATAACCCGGGCATGATAATATCCAGAATTATTATATTAGGGATTATCTCTTTTGCCAGCTTTATCCCCTCTTCTCCGGAAGTGGCAACATATATTTGAGCCTCCTTTGATAGATATTCTTTTATGATATCTGCATCTGTAGGAGAATCATCTATTACAAGCATTTTTTTTTGTTTCATAAATATTTTTTTTTCTCTTCCTTTTTTCTCTTTCGTGCCTTTTAAATTATTATACCCCTCATTAAATTTCTTCTAATAGCTGCTCAAAAACTGTTATTGAGCTATATTTAACCCCTTCTTTTGTACATAGCTCCAATATATCGGTTTTTTGCCCTATGTTTGCTTCTGTATTGTATACAATAACCTTTTTGTCTCTGGTCGCTTCTAGCTTTTTTATTCTATACGCGACCAAGTCTCCTGAAAGATCCGGTAAATTAAGGGAGATCAAGCAAAGATCAGGTCCTTTGTTGTTTGCTCTTTCTATTGCCTCTACCCCTGTTTTGGCTGAAATAATCGTTTTTCCCTTGTTTAAACATAGCAATGCTATCTTGTCAAATATCTTTTGATCATATTCTGCTAAAAGAACAGTGCCGTTCTTTTTTTTAAAGGTTTTTCTTTTTTCTTTTTTTCCAAGAATATTCTTTATTTTCCCTACAAATATCTCCATCTCAAAAGGTTTATCAATAAACCCTTTTACGTCTAAATTTTTAAAAAGTTCCTTTGTTTCTTTTCTAGCTGTTAAAATAAGGACCGGGTATTTTGTCAGATTATCCTTATCTTTTATATGTTCCAGAAACTCTATTCCCCCCATTTCAGGTAAATGCAGGTCCAAAACGATCAGATCTGGTGAGTTTTTTTTAAGGTTTATTATTCCTTCTTTCCCGTTATGGGCAACAGATATTTTGTATCCTCTTTTTGAGAGAGTGTACTTCAGTATTTCACAAAGATCTGTATCGTCATCTATTATAAGGATGTGTTCTTTTTTTTTGTTCTTCTTTTTATTCATGTTCTCTTTGCTTTTTGAATATAACGGTTGCATCCAAGGGGATCGTAATAAAAAAACTGCTTCCTTCTTGTTCTTTTGATTCCACCCAAATTCGCCCTCCATGCTGTAAAATTATTTCTTTGCTTATAGAAAGACCTAACCCAGACCCTGTGGTTTTTTGTCCATGTTTTCCTTGTTCAAATTTTTGGAATATTCTTTTTTTGTCTTCTTCATTAACACCTTCTCCCGTATCTCTTACGCTTATTTGCACTTCTTTTTTGTTTTTTTCTATGCCTATTTTTATTTTTCCTTTTCTGGTATATTTTATAGCATTATTTATCAGGTTCTCCAGCACTTCCATTATTTTATCCCTATCAATCACTATTAATGGAAAAACATGCTTTTCTTCAAGTTCTAAAGCAAGTCCTTTATCCGCTGCAACAGCCTTAAATTCTTCCGCTATTTCTTTGACCATTTTATTGATATCCCATTGTTTAAGATGCAAAGGTTCTTTTCCCCGTTCCAATTTAGACATATCTAGAACTTCATTTGCTAATCTAATGACCCTATTTGTTATATTTATAGCTTTTTGTATGAATTTTTTTTGTTCGCTTGAAAGTTTGCCAGGCTGCCCACTTGCAAGGATCTGCAAGGATGCCTTTATTCCGGTCAAAGGAGCACGTAATTCGTGAGCAATGGTGGAAGCTAAAAGTTTTTGCTGCTTATATAAGCTTTCTAACTCTTTGTTTTTTTGTTCTATGATAGTAAGAAGTTTTCTGAAAGAAAATTCTTTGTCGTATTTAGTTACAGAGTCCTTTATTGTTTCCTTTAAATATTTTTCTTCCCAAGGTTTTTTGATGAATTTATAGACTTCTCCACTGTTTATTGCTTTTTCCGTAACTGCAATATCTTCATATCCTGTAAATAGAATTCTCACTATGTAGGGAAATTTTGTTTTGATCTCGGAAAGAAAATCCAATCCTGAAACTTGCGGCATGCGCTGATCAACCATAACGACTTTTACTTTGTTTTCTTCTAAAAAGCTTAAAGCCTCGGAACTCTGGGTTGTCCCGTAAGAAGTGATATCCATTTTTCTCAGGGTTCTTTTTATTGAAGAAAGAACGTTTTTTTCATCATCAAGAACAAGAATATCTACCATGGTGCACGTCCTTTATGCTATTGCGTAAAGATCTCTAGCGTTGTTTTTTGTCCTTTTTTTGTTTTTGCTGTTAAAAGTCTTGTTTTTTGCTTATTCTTTTCTCTTTCTATATTCCATTCGTTTTCCTTTTTTGTTTGACAAGCTATCTTGTCAAATAAAGGATGCTTTCCTTGCTGTTTTCTCTCTCTATTATCTTCTATGGTCACAAAAAGCTTATTGTTTTTTTGACCTGTGTAGATCTCTATCTCCCCGCTATTCTTCAACACATCTACAACATCTATAAAAAGGATCAAAAGGATCAGCCCTGTTTCTTTAGTGTTTATCCTTGTTTTGGAGATAACCGAATATTTTTTTATTACTTTGAAATTATATTTGAATTCATTCCAGCAAACATCTAAAACTCTATCTACAAGATCGTTTATGGACACTGTTCTTTGCTCTTCTTCAGCTGCAGTTAATATTTGCAGCCCTCTTATTATCGCCGATATTTTCAGAGCAGATTCTTCGATCTCCTCCAATATAACTGGGAGGTCTTCTTTGATATGATCGCTTGTTTCATTGTTTTTGTTTTTTTTATCTGTCCCGTTTACAATCTCTTTAGCATATCCTTTCAAGGTTTCATTATTATTAAGAATAACACCTAGAGGATTATTTATCTCATGAATGATCCCGGGCATCAATCGCGGCAAGAGGCTATTTGCCAAAATATCATATTCCTTTTTTTTAGACACAGCCTCTTGTTTCATAAGAGTTCTCTATACAAGCTCTGTTATGCTGCTTAATAGGTCTTTAGGTTTATAAGGTTTATCCAGGCATTTATCTGCGCCTGTTTCGATACATTTCTTTTTTCCGCTTTCAGTAAAAAATCCTGAGAACGCTATTATTTTTATATCATCATCGCCGCTTATATCTTTTATATATCTTATTACATCATAGCCATCCATTCCAGGCATACGAATATCTACAACAACAAGATCGGGCTTTACATCATATAGTTTTTGAGCTGCTTCAAATCCGTTATATGCAAATTCCACTATATATCCTTTTTCTTTGCTTAAAAGCCTCTTTATGGAAGATATCTCATTTTTGTCATCATCTATTATTAAAAGCTTTCTTTTTATGCTGCCGCCTTTTAGTTGTGTGGGCACAGGCATATTGTAAGCCTTTAAAAAATCCAATAGATCTTTTTCTTTTATTCTATTATGATTTCCCGGTGTTTTAAATGTTTTGATCCGTCCTTCTTTTATCCATTGCAAAATACATCTATGCGTAACATTGCAAAAACTAGCCACATCCCCTGTTGTGAAAACTTTCATAATAACCCCTTTCTTTATTTTATAAGTTTCTTTTTTGTTTTTTCTTGACCATGTTTTCCATTCGCCTTCTTCTTTTTCTCTTTTTTCCTATTAAGTTATAATATAAAAGCCTCTTTTTGTCAAGGTTTTAATTAAGAAGAACTTTTTCGAATAGAAAAAGTTCTTTAATTAATCCCGAGTAGAAGTACAATGCATGTCATTGGCCTTACGAGGGATCAAATACAAAATCTCCTCTTTTTCGAATAGAAAAAGTTCTTTAATTAATCCCGTGTAGCGACCATCGGGAGTCCCGAGCAGAAGAAGAATATTGCCTTTCTTCTTGCGAGGGAAAGGACAATGCATGTCATTGGCCTTACGAGGGATCATATACAAAATCTCCTCTTTTTTGGATTTTGGAAGTTTTATTCATTCCTTTTGACAGCACAATGCCCTTGAAATAAAAAAGCTATTGAGCTCTCTCAATAGCTTTTATTTGGCGACCCCAACGGGATTCGAACCCGTGTCGTCAGAATGAAAATCTGATGTCCTAGGCCAGACTAGACGATGGGGTCTATATGTATATAAAATATCGTCTTTTTTTTAATTAAGAAGCAGATTATACACGCTGATCTTCTTCTATGCAAGTCTTTTTTTAATTTTTAAGGACTTTTCCTAAAAGGGAAAGTCCTTAAATTAATCCCGAGTAGAAGAGAAAAGCACTGTTTTTCTCTTACGAGGGATATATGCCAAACGCTCTTTTTCGTACAGAAAAATTTCTTTAATTAATCCCGAGGAGTTGGAAAAGGCACTGCCTTTTACTTCCGAGGGATCGTTTATTCTTCTTCGCCTTCTTCTTCAGCTATTATTGTTGCAATAGAAGAAACCCTGTCTTCTGTTTTTAGATTAATTATCTTAACTCCTTGAGTAGACCTTCCTATGATCCTTATTCCGTTTACAGGTGTACGCACTATCATTCCTTGGCTTGAGATCACCATTATATCATGCTTATCTTCCACAGTCTTCATTCCCACAACTTTTCCGTTCTTCTCTGTAATCTTTATATTGATAATTCCCTTGCCGCCTCTTGACTGCAGTCTGTATTCATCAAAATCCGATCTTTTCCCATATCCTTTTGCAGTAACAACAAGCAAGGCCCCTTTATCTGAGACTTTTACCATATCAATAATTTGATCCTTTTTAGAAAGTCTTATTCCTATAACGCCTTTTGCTGAACGACCCATTTCTCTGATGTTCTTTTCATTAAACCTTATGGCCATTCCTTCTTTAGTGGCGATCAGCACTTCATTGCTGCCGTCTGTCTGAACAGTGCTGACCAATTTATCATCCTTATCAAGGGTTATTGCTATTATCCCTCCTTTGCGCGGATTACTAAAAGCAGTAAGCGCTGTCTTCTTCACAATACCGTTTTTTGTGGCCATTAAAAGGTTTTGCCCTTCTTTAAAATCTCTGACAGGGATAAAAGATGTTATTTGTTCTTCGTTTTCCAATGATAAAAGATTTATTATAGCTCTTCCTTTTGCAAGTCTTCCTGTTTGTGGTATTTCATGCACTTTTAACCAATATACTTTTCCAAGGTCCGTAAAAAACAATATATAGTCATGAGTAGATGCGATGAACAAGTGTTCGCTGAAATCTTCTTCTTTAGATCCGCTGCCGGAAATGCCCTTTCCTCCTCTTTTCTGCTGTTTATATAAACTCATAGGTAATCGTTTGATATATCCTGCATGACTTATAGTAATGACCATATCTTCTTCTGCTATTAGATCTTCAATTTCAAGATCTTTATGCTCTCCTACAATAGCTGTTCTTCTAGCATCCCCATACTTTTCTTTTATATCTATTAACTCTGCTTTTATGATAGCAAGCATTTTTGTTTCGCTTCCTAAGATCTCTCTGAAATATGCTATCTTTTTGATCAAATCTTTATATTCGTCATCGATCTTTCCTCTTTCTAGGTTCGTTATTTTCTGAAGCTGCATTTCTAATATCGCCTGAGCCTGAAGTGCGCTTAATTTAAAGTTCAAAATAAGCTCTTCCTTTGCAACAATGGGCGTTTCTGCTTTTCTGATGACCTTGATAACTTCATCTAAAAATTTTATCGCTATTTTTAATCCTTCTAGAATATGCGCCCTTGCCTCGGCTTTACTAAGATCAAACTGTGTCCGTCTTATAACAATTTCTTTTCGGTGTTCTAAAAAACAAGATAACATTTCTTTTAGGTTCAGGATCTTCGGTCTGTTATTGTCTAAAGCAAGCATAATAATGCCGAATGTTTCCTGCATTTGTGTTTTTTTGTATAATTGATTAAGAACAACCTCTGCATTCTGTCCTTTTTTTATCTCTATGACCAATCGCATTCCTTCTTTATCAGATTCATCTCTAATATCAGAAATCCCTTCTGCCTTTTTTTCTGTTACAAGATTGACAATTGCCTGGATAAGATTTGTTTTATTTACCTGGTATGGTATTTCTGTAATAACAATTCTTTCCTTTCCGTTCTTTTGCTGTTCTATATTGGCTTTTGCATGTACAAGGATCTTTCCTCTGCCTGTTGTATATGCATCTTTTATCCCCTGTTGCCCGCAAATGATCCCTCCTGTAGGGAAATCAGGGCCTTTAACAAACTTGATCAGATCCTTTATTGCGCATTCAGGCTGATCTATAAGAAAACATGCAGCATCAACGATCTCATTTAAATTATGCGGAGGAATGTTTGTTGCCATCCCAACTGCAATTCCACTGGACCCGTTGATCAATAAATTCGGAATAGCTGAAGGTAGAACCGTTGGTTCCAGCAAAGATTCGTCAAAGTTTGGGACAAAATTCACAGTTTCTTTGTCTATGTCCAAAAGCATTTGAGAGGATATCTTTTGCATTTTAGCTTCTGTATATCTCATTGCTGCCGCTCTATCTCCATCAACGCTTCCAAAGTTTCCTTGTCCATCAACAAGCGGATATCTCAACGAAAAATCCTGTGCCATACGCACTAATGAATCGTAAACTGCTGTATCTCCATGAGGGTGATATTTTCCAAGGACTTCTCCAACTATTCTTGCGCATTTTTTGTAAGTTTTATTATGTTCTAGATGAAGCTCGCTCATGGCATATAACACCCTTCTATGGACCGGTTTAAGCCCGTCCCTAACATCCGGCAATGCCCGTCCTACTATTACGCTCATAGCATAATTAATATACGAATCCTTCATTTCATCTTCGAGATTTATTGGAACTATTTTTTCATTTCTCGTATACATTGTCTCTCTCCTTTATACCTTTTCTTTATGTGTGTTACATTATCCGTATTCTTAAACTTTTTTTACCCGATACGCATAACCTGCCTGCCGGCAAGGCAGGCGCATAACACATAACCTGCCTGCCGGCAGGCAGGCGCATAACGTTTTTATATATCTAAATTTTTAACTTCGTGCGCATGCTTTTCAATAAAACTTCTTCGGGGCGCGACTTGATCTCCCATTAAAACAGTGAACATTTCATCTGCCGCTATAGCATCTTCAACTGTTACCTGCTGCATGATCCTTGTCTCAGGATCCATGGTTGTCTCCCATAATTGTGCAGGATTCATTTCTCCTAAACCTTTATACCTTTGTATAGTAAGGCCTTTTTTGGCTACTTTCCTGACATATTCCAGCAATTGTTTTAGATTCAGTATATCTACTATTTCCTGCTCTGCTTTTACCACATATAAAGGTTTTTTATTTTTTCCATCATCGTTTTTTGAAAACCCAAAATCACCTGAATCAATGTTCAGTTCGCTTATGCTAACCAGGATCTTTTCTATTTCCCTTGCTTCATAAAACTCTGTAAGATTAATGGAATCCCCGATATTATCTTGAGAAATTTCATCATCTATCTCCAGCGTCTTTCCTTTTTTGCTTTCTGCTTTTTTAACTATAGCCGCCAACTCTTCTTCGTTATAAAGAAAAGAATCCTCTCCGTCTATACTCACTTTAAAAAGAGGCATTTTGTTTGTTTGTTTATTTCTCATCATCATATAATCATCAAAACTCACCCCTCTTTTTTCAATAGTATTTGCATACCTCTCAAGACCCATCAAAGCTGTCAAAAGTGTTTTTATTTTTTTCTCGGTAAGTTTTTGTTTGGTCTTTATTTCCGTAATATCTATCCCCTCTATCGCAAGATCTATAAGCAGTTCATTAAGGCTTGATTCTGTTTCTATGTATTGTTCTTTTTTACCGCGTTTTATTCGAAAAAGAGGAGGCTGAGCAATAAAAATATGCCCTTTTTCTACAAGCTGCGTCATATGCCTATAAAAAAATGTAAGCATTAACGTTCTTATGTGAGAACCATCTACGTCAGCATCACACATAAGTATGATCTTTCCATATCTTAACTTTTCAATATTGAACTCATCCCCTATTCCCGTTCCTATAGCTGTGATCATCGTTCTTATTTCCTCATTACTAAGGATCTTTTCTAACCTGGCTTTTTCAACATTAAGAATTTTTCCTTTTAAAGGTAAAATAGCCTGAAATCTTCGGTCTCGTCCTTGTTTTGCAGAACCGCCTGCACTGTCTCCTTCGACCAAATAAACTTCTGTCATTGATGCATCTCTTTCTGAGCAGTCTGCTAGTTTCCCAGGCAAAGACCCTGATTCCAAAGAACTTTTTCGACGGGTAAGCTCTCTGGCTTTTTTCGCAGCTTGTCTGGCTCTTGCTGCAATGATCGCTTTTTCAGCAATGAGCCGTCCGACAGAAGGAGTTTCTTCTAAAAATGCCCCTAGCGCTTCGTTTGTGATCCCTTCTACTATTCCTTCAACCTCGGAATTTCCTAATTTGGATTTTGTTTGTCCTTCAAATTGAGGATTGGGTATTTTTACACTAATTACTGCCACTAAGCCTTCTCTTACATCATCTCCTGATAAGATAACCCCATCTTTGAGAAGATTCTTTCCTTTGCAATACTGATTAAGACTTCTTGTAAGAGCGGATTTAAATCCTGTCAAGTGTGTTCCTCCCTCGGGAGTATTGATATTATTGGCATAAGTGAAAATTGTTTCCTGATATGTATCGTTATACTGCATTCCGATTTCTGCAATGATTCTGTCTTTTTCCTTAAAAAAATAAATGACCTTTTTATGTAACGCTATTTTATTTCTATTGAGATACTCGACAAAAGAAACAATGCCCCCCTTATAAAAAAATATTTCTTCTTTTTCTTTGCCTGTTCTTTCATCTTTTAAAACAATAGTGACCCCTTTATTTAGAAAGGCTAGTTCTCTTAATCTTTTAGCCAGTATATCAAAATTGAATTTTATTTCACACTCAAAAATTTTACTGTCTGGCTTAAAAGATACTTTTGTGCCTGCTTTTTTACTTTTCCCTATTACGCTTAATTTATTTTGCGGTTTTCCTTCTTTGTACTGTTGAAAATGTATATTCCCGTCGCGCTTTACTTCTACTTCAAGCCATTCGCTAAGTGCGTTTACAACGCTTACTCCTACTCCGTGTAATCCGCCTGAAACTTTATAACTATCGTGATCGAATTTGCCTCCTGCGTGCAGAACGGTAAGAACAACTTCAACTGCTGGTTTTTTTTGTGTTTTATGAATATCTACAGGTATACCTCTGCCGTTATCAATTACTGATATACTATTATCTTCATGGATGCACACGTCTATCTTGTCGCAGTAACCTGCCATTGCTTCGTCTATAGAATTATCAACAACCTCATAAACAAGATGATGCATTCCCTGTATAGAAGTATCTCCTATATACATGGCCGGTCTTTTCCTTACGGCTTGTAATCCTTCTAAAACCGTTATTTTATCTGCATCATATTTTTTATTATCGCTGTTCATGATTAGCCCTTTCTCGTCTATGGTTTTATTTTAAACCTTATATTTTTTATTTTTTCTTCTTTTGTTTGTTCATTTATTTGCTCTATGATCTTATGCTTTTTAATGCTTAAAAGATATAGCGTGGATGAATCTTTGACTTTAACTATTAATTCTCCGTTTTTTATATTTTCTAATTCGGTTTTATTTAACGTGTGTTCGTCTATAATACTGTTCCATATTTCTATTATTGTTTTTGCCTGCTTATTTTCCTCAAGCTTTCCAACGATCTTTTGTATAGTGTTCTTTATATTTTCCATAGCGATCAAATGATTTGCATAGGTAAAACTACATATATATATTCTTTTCCGATTCTTACGACAACGGGTTTATCTTCTTCATTAACTTCAAAAACAATATTTTTTTCGTCCAACACCTTTAATACATCCATTATATATACTGGATTAAATCCTATAGATACTTGCTCGGCATTATATTCTGCGGATACTTCTTCTTTTACTTCCCCTATGTAAGGTGCATTTTTTGATACTATTACTTTACTCTTATTTATATCGAATTTCACAGCCAGTGAATCCTGATTTGTGAATAATGCAGCCCGTTTTGTGGCACTTAATAAAGCCTCTCTTGGGATAGAAAGTTTTTTCCCGCTCTCCTTTGGAATAACATTTTTATAATTAGGAAAATCTCCTTCTATCAATCTTGTTATTACCGTTGTTTTATTGATCTTGAAAAAAACTTGAGTTTCTCCGAACAATATTATTATATCATCATTTTCGTTTTCGCTATCAGAAATTATTCTATATACCTCTTGTAATGTCTTCACAGGTATTATGACTTGTTTATCTATATCTTTATTCTCTAAAAGCTTACAGGAACTAACTGCCAATCTTCTTCCGTCTGTAGCAACAACTTCTATTGTATCTTGATTTATAATACAAAGAACCCCGTTTAGGATATATCTTGATTCATCTTTACTGACAGCAAAGATAGTAAGAGATAATAGCCTTTTTAAGTTTACCTTGGATATCACGATCTGGTCTTTTTCTTTTATTTTTGGTATTTCAGGAAATTCATCTTTAGGCAAACATATTATTTTAAAATGCGAGGTTCCGCAATCTAAATATAACACATTGTTCTTTTTTAAGGATATATCTATATATTCACTCCCTGGTAGTTCTTTTACAATATCGTATAATTTTTTAGCCGGTATAGTTATTGCCCCTTGCTCCTCTATTTTACAAGGAATTGTTGATATGATACCTATATCCAGATCCGTTGCTGTTAATTTTATATTTTCCTGTTCTGTTTCTAAAAGAAGATTGGATAATATTGGTAAAGTATTTTTTTGTGAAATAGCGTTTTGTACGGTTTGTAGACCTTTTACCATATCTTCTTTTTTTATTTGTATTTTCATTAAGATCCTCCTTTTATAAAAACATTCACAGTATTAACAGCTTTATTAATAATAACTATAAAGTTAAACTTATAGTAATATCAGTAGCTTTGTTAGTTATCTTAACAACTTTCTATCCTCTTTATTTTCAATGTTATGTAGAAAGAAAAATGTTAATAAGTCATACACATATTCACAGGCAGTTATTGATTAAGGATTGACCGTATTTCTTCAATAACTTGCTGAGTATTTGTATTCATTTTGATTTCTCTATCTATCTTATTATAAGCATGTATCACTGTTGTATGATCTTTACCGCCAAAATAAGCGCCTATTTCAGGTAAAGATAAAGAAGTTAGATCTCTGCTTAAATACATTGCTATTTGTCTAGGAAAAACGATCTGCTTTGTTCTTTTTTTACCTTTGATATCCCGAACATTTATAGAAAAAAATTCAGCAACTGTTTCTTGTATAAAAGAAACATTTATCTTTTTCTTATTTTCTCTGATCATGCCTTTCAATACTTCTTTTGCAAGAGAGGATGAAATTTCCTGGTTCAACAATTTCGAGTAAGCTATTACCCTTATCAAGCCTCCTTCAAGCTCCCTTATATTTGTTTTAATAGTATCTGCTATAAAGTAAAGAACATCATCCGGTACTTCTATATGTTCATTTTCTATCTTTTTTTTCAAAATGGCCATACGCGTTTCAAAATCAGGCGTACCGACATCACCTACCAATCCCCATTCAAAACGAGAGACAAGCCTCTCTTCTAATGCAGGGATCTCTTTTGGGGACCTATCGCTAGTCATAACGATCTGTTTATGGTCATTATATAAAGTATTGAATGTATGAAAAAATTCTTCCTGAGTTGCTTCTTTTCCCGCTATAAAATGTATGTCATCTATTAAAAGAATATCAACATTTCTATATTTTTTTCTGAAAGTATCCATAGTTCTTGTTTGTATGGCAGAGATCAATTGATTGGTGAATTGTTCACTGGAAAGATATATTATTGATAGCTTAGGATTGTTTGTAGAGATATAATTCCCTATAGAATGCATTAAATGGGTTTTGCCTAAACCTACACCCCCATATATAAATAAAGGATTATATGTTTTAGCAGGTGATTCACTTACAGCAAGGCAAGCCGCATGAGTAAATCTATTGCTAGCGCCAATAACAAAAGAAGAAAAAGAATATTTCGGGTTGAGACCAATGGATTTAGTCTCTATTTTTTTAGGAGAAAAAAGTTTTTTTATAAAACTAGGATTATCAGAGGAAGAGGATTCAACAGAAGGGGGCATGTTCAAGTTTATACTAGATTCCTTAGATTCAAGAGGAATATGCTGTTCTGTTATCTCAAAAGAGATCTTTATTTTTTCTCCGGTTATTTCCCCTAAAATAGCTTCCATAAGAGGTAAATAGCGTTCTGTTACCCAATCTTTAAAAAAATGATTAGGAAGGCCTAATAATAATTCGTTTTGATGTAGCTTAATGGGAGTAATAGGCACAAACCATGCATTATAGGTTTGGTCACTAACTTGTTTTTTTAAGCCAGCTAAGGTTTTTTCCCATATTTGTATTGAAATATCTGTAATTTCTGACATTTTATCCACAATTAGTATAAGTTATTAACATTTTATCCACAAGACGATCTCGCAAAAAGAATAAGCAGTATTATAGCAGAATAGTTTTTAATAGCAAGTTTTTTTTCTTTTATGTAATGATAAACCATAGAATGCCTGGACAAGGAAAAAAAACAGATAAAAAAGGATTACCCCTATGGACTATTCCCTGCTGTGAGGCACATCAAGGAAGCTATATATTATAAAAATAAAAATTAATCCTTGACATAAGGGAAGCTTATGATAAAATCTTTCCCACTATGAAGAAGAATTTAACAAACAAATCAAATCTAAAAAGAAAAAGAAAGCACGGGTTTTTGCGACGAATGAGCGATGGCTCTGGACAAGAGACATTACGAAATCGCCGTAAAAAAGGGCGTAAAGTTCTAAGTGTTTAATGGCAGCTAGGGATCTCTATATAAAAAAAACAGCGCAGTATAAAGAAATGCTTCAAGAGGGCAAAAAATATTTTAGCCCTCACTTTATTTTATACGTATTATCAAAAGAGACATCCAGAGAGTATGCTAAACTAGGCATAAGTGTGCCTAAAAAGCATATAAAACAAGCCATTAAAAGAAATCGCATAAAACGTGTTTTAAGAGAAATTTGGAGAAAAAGAGAGCAAAAAGGTCTTTTAGACCTTTTTATAATTGTAAAAAAGGATATTACAGCGATAAAATATGACACAATTTCTAAAGAAGTCAATAATAAATGCGATAAAATTTTATCGTAAATACTTGTCTCCATTGAAGATACAATCATGTCGCTTTTACCCTACGTGCTCAGAATATGCCATAAAAAGTTTAGAACAACATGGGATCATCAAAGGAAGCTGCCGCAGTCTGTGGAGGATACTTAGATGTAACCCTTTTTCAAAAGGCGGGATAGATCCTGCATAAAAGGTGTATATGGAAAAAAGATTAATAATAGCAATTGGTTTATCAGTTTTAGTTATGATGGCTTTTCAAAAAGTAATGCCGCCCACCCAACAAATACAAACAGAAACAATATATAATAATGATATGCAACCTGTTGATTCTCAAGAAGTTGAAGAAAAAAGAAACATTTTAACTATAAAAGAAGAGTTGTTTGAAGAACAAACAGACAAGCTTAGCATAATCTTCTCTAATGTAAATGGTGCAATTAAAAGCATTAAGTTAAAAGAATATGATTTTGTTATTTTTAACGAAGAAAAACCCTCTCAGTATTTGTTCAATACAGTTGATCTACAGCCATATGCAAAGATAAATCAATCGCCTTTTTCTGTACAGCAAGAAAAAGGAAAAATAACTTTTTCATATCATAGCCTAGAGAGCCAATATATAATAAAAAAGGAATACAAATTTACAGAAGATAGTTATGATATTGGCCTTTCTATTATTACAGAAAATGGAAGCGATGTTACAGGAGCATATAAGTATGAAGTAACTACAAGCCCTGTTATATCAGAGGTTTCTGGAGTAAAAGGTCAAAAGTTTATAGAGACAAATTTCCAAGTTAACGGTGTTCTTGTAACGAAAAAAAACATAAAAAAAGCAAAAGAATATATAAAGGGAATTATTGGCTGGACAGCAGTAAAGAATAGATATTTTATAATAGCTGTACAGCCGCCTAAAACAGCAGATCAAATCACTATAGCAAAAACAGACAATAATGAAATGATAGAAACTGTTATTTTGGAGCCTCAAATTATTGCGCCTGGACAAAGCGCACAAAATGAATTTATGCTTGTTGTTGCACCTTTAAAAAAGGAAGTTTTAGGACAATATAACATTGGCCTAGAAAAAGCTATTAATTATGGGTTTTTTGGAGGCATTAGCTCTTTACTCTTATCTTTGCTGGCATTTATATTTAAAATTGTGCACAATTGGGGAGTTGCTATTATAGTTGTTACAATAATAATCAATGCCGCACTTCTGCCGTTAACAAAAAAAAGTATGTCTTCTATGTATAAGATGCAAGAATTACAGCCACATATGGAAAGATTAAGGCAACTCCATAAAGATAACCCGCAAAAGCTCAATAAAGAAATGATGGAATTATATAAGGAATACAATGTTAATCCGTTTGGAGGATGCTTGCCAATGCTGTTACAGTTCCCTATTTTTATTGCATTCTATCAAGCATTAATGAGATCTACAGAATTAAAGAACGCAAGCTTTTTGTGGATAAAAGACCTTTCTGGGCCAGATGCTCTTTTTACTTTCTCACAAAAGATACCCATATTAGGACAGTCATTCAATTTATTGCCTATTATAACCTTAATTTTAATGATCGTTCAGCAAAAAGTTACAACAGCCGGACAAAAAAATATTTCCCCGGAAATGGCTCAGCAGCAAAAAATGATGGCATTGATTTTTCCATTATTTTTTGGAGTTATATTATATAATTTTTCTTCAGGACTTGTTTTGTATTGGTTAACTAATTCAGTGTTAATGACAACGGAACAGTACTTTATAAAGAAAAAACTGCAGAAGTAGACAAAATGCCAACAAAAAAAATAGTTATTGAAGCTAAAACTATCAAAGAAGCTATTGAAAAGGCCTTAACACAACTTCAGGCAAAAGCTCACGAAGTTGAAATAAAGATCCTAAGAGAAGAGCATAATGGCCTTTTTGGCATGGAAGGTGCAGAATCTGCTAAAATTCAAGCCTCACTAAAAAAAAGACCCAAAAAATAGATATGAAAGATACGCGCTGCGAGCCACGCGCCACGAGTTACGCGTCGAAAAGATTTCAAAAAACAACTATTTCCAAAAAAACTATTATTAAGCTTAAACATGACTGGTTAAGAGCCACGAGCCGCGAGTTCCGCAGAAAAGATTTATAGAAAAAACACGGCTATTTATAAAACCATAACCTCTATTATATCTGCTAAAAGCTCGTTCTACGGGACGCGCTGTGCGAAGCGCGAAAGTTTCCACGTGGAAACTAAGCGAAATACGCGCTGCGAGCCACGAGCAGAAATGTGTCTGTGCGTCATGAGTATTGAGTCATGGGTCTGGTATGAAAACTAAATGTGCGCGACAGGTCACAAACCACGCGTAGCGAGAGGCAGGAAAAAGTTTCCACGTGGAAACTAAGCGAATTAGCGCCACGAGCTTCGAGTCGCGAGCTTCGAGCTACGCGAGGTAGAGATTTCTAGTAAAAAACAAAGCTATTTATTAAACCATAGCCATTATTCTATCTGCTAAACGCTCGTAGCGCAAAGCGCGCAGCGCGAGGCGTGCTTTTAACATTGACAAAAGGCTTAAAAAACTATACAATAGGTTTTCATAGGGATGGGCGTAGGGGCGTATTGCAATACGCCCCTACCATCTAAAACAAAAGCATTCGACGAGAAGTATCAACAAAGGAGAGTTTGTGGGAAAAATAATAGCAATATGCAATCAAAAAGGAGGCGTTGCAAAAACTACTACTGCTATTAATTTAGCAGCGTATTTAGCAGTACAAGGAAAAAAAACATTATTAATAGATCTAGATCCTCAAGCC
Organism: Candidatus Omnitrophota bacterium; assembly: GCA_028702395.1. Lineage (GTDB taxonomy): Bacteria > Omnitrophota > Gorgyraeia > JABMRN01 > JABMRN01 > JAQVOV01. The sequence goes on along the minus strand of JAQVOV010000005.1, from coordinate 21,824 downwards.
AATGCAACAAGCGGAAGCGGGATAGAAAAAGAAACCATATCGCATAGTATTTATAATGTTTTACATGAGCATGTTTCTTTAAACGAAATTATAAAGGACACTAAAATTGATAATTTCAAAATAGCACCAGCTTCTTTAGATCTTACAGGAGCAGAGGTTGAATTAGTTAATCAAATGAGTAGAGAATATAAACTGAAAAAAGCAATTGAGCCTATAAAAGATAATTTTGATTATATTGTCATTGATTGTCCTCCTTCTCTAGGATTGCTAACAGTTAATGCTTTAGCAGCTGCAGACTCGCTATTAATCCCTATTCAATGCGAGTATTATGCATTAGAAGGCTTGTCACAGTTGATCAATACTATGAAGCTTATAAAGGAAAACCTAAATAATAAATTAGAGGTTGAAGGAGTTTTAATGACAATGGCAGATTTCAGGACAAAGCTGACAAAAGAAGTTATTAAGGAAGTTCAAGGTTTTTTTGGAGACAAAGTCTATAAAGCAATAATCCCAAGAACAATTAAACTAACAGAAGCTCCTGGATTTGGAAAACCGATTTACTTGTACGATAATGCTTCGATAGGAGCAAAAGCATACAATCAATTAGCAGAAGAAGTAACAGGATGTTTCACCGAACATATTGATAATAAAGAAGATATGGAAGAAAATACAGAGATTTCTTCTTGTTCACAAGAAACAAAAGTAGAGGGGGAATAAAAATGAGTAAATTAGGCAAAGGTATTAGTGCTTTAATTCCAAACAAACCTATTTTCGAACAAGAAACACAGGCAACAGGTGTTTTGCTTGTAAATATTGAGGCTATAGTTCCAAACAAGCTTCAGCCAAGAACAAGTTTTGATCAAGGCAAGTTAGAAGAATTAAAAGAATCTATTAAGGCTAAAGGTGTTATACAGCCTGTTCTGGTAAGAAAACAAGGAGAAGGATACGAGTTAATAGCCGGAGAAAGAAGGTTTAGAGCTGTAAAGGAGTTGGGCCTAGAAAAAATACCTGTTATAGTAAAAGAAATAGGAGATGAAGAAAGTTTAGAGTTTGCTATTATAGAAAACATACAAAGGGATGATCTTAATGCATTGGATGAAGCAAAAGGGTATAGACAATTGATGGAGAAATTCTCTTTTTCACAAGATAAGATAGCTCAAGCAGTTGGGAAGGATAAATCAACAGTGTCAAATGTTTTAAGGCTACTAAGTCTTCCTATAGTTGTGCAGAAATACATAGAAGAGAATGCTATTTCCATGGGGCATGCCAAGACGCTTTTGTCTTTAACTACAGAAAGAGAAAAGATACGATTTGCAAAAAATTTTATAAGAAAAAATTTATCAGTTAGACAGGCAGAAGAGATCATAAAAAAGAAAAATTCAAAAAATGTTGTTATAAGCAAGAAAAAAGACCATAATGTTACAGAGGTCGAAGATATTCTTCAGCATTGCTTAGGGACAAGAGTTAACATACAGCATGGAACAAAACGAGGAAAAATAGAGATCCACTATTATTCTAATGAAGACCTTGACAGGATAATAAAGATCATAGCGAAAAAATGAATTCGTAGGGGCGTATTGCAATACGCCCCTACAATTTCACAAAGAACTTGACAAAACCAAATAAAATGGTATAATGTTATCTAATATTAACCTTTTAATCTGATACAGAGATATCAGGAAAGGAAAAAGTGAAGATACATGCTTATACAAAAGCAACAAAGAAACCTGCTTATCTTGAAAAGATGAGGAGGTTATTTTTTTGTGAGGATAAAAATGGAAAAGAAACAAGAAATTTTAGATAAAGAACAAATGAAAAGAGCTCTTACACGTATAGCTCACGAAATATTAGAGAAGAACAAGGATGAAAATCTTCTCTGTTTAGTCGGAATAAAATATAGAGGAATGTATCTGGCCAATAGACTTGCAAAAGAAATAAAAACAATAACAGGCAAAGATCCTCAATTAGGAGCATTAGACATAACGTTATATAGAGATGATCTTACGCAAGTAGCTGAACAGCCTGTTGTTCATGCAACAGAAATAGATTTTGATATTAATGGAAAGATCGTAATACTTGTAGATGATGTTCTTTTTACAGGAAGGACTGTAAGATGTGCAATAGATGAACTTATAGATTTCGGAAGACCCAAGAACATACAATTAGCAGTACTTGTGGATAGAGGCCATAGGGAGCTGCCTATAAGACCTGATTTCGTAGGAAAAAATGTTCCAACAGCTTTAAGTGAAAAAGTAGATGTTTTGGTTAAAGAAGCGGATGGAGAGGACAGGGTTTATAAAATAGAAAGCTAACTTTTTAGGAAGCTAATTGTTAACAAAGCTGTTAATAACTATGTGGATAACTAAAAAAACTTGTGGATAAGTGTGAAAAACAATGGAAAAGATCAAAAAAACAAATATAATCTGGGATAAAAAGGATCTGTTAGGTTTAGAAGAGCTTTCTGCAGGGGAAATAGAGCTTATTTTAAAAACAGCAATATCTTTTAAGGAAATATCAGAGAGAAGCATAAAGAAAGTACCTGCTTTAAGGGGGAAGACAATCGCACATCTTTTTTTAGAACCTTCTACAAGAACAAGGATCTCTTTTGAGTTAGCTGCAAAAAGGTTAAGTGCAGACACTATAGGAATAAGCGGATCAGGGTCTAGCATTTTAAAAGGCGAAACAATGAGAGATACAGCACAGAATATAGAAGCAATGAAAGTAGACATGATAATTTTAAGACATAGTGCCTCAGGATCTGCCCATATTTTGGCAAAAAACCTAAAAGCAGGGGTCATAAACGCAGGAGATGGATGCCATGAACATCCTACCCAAGCATTGTTAGACATGTTCACTATTAAAGAAAAATTAGGAGCTATCAAAGGAAAAAAAGTGTCAATTATTGGGGATATTAAACATTCTAGGGTTGCACGAAGCAATATTATTGGATTATGTAAACTTGGAGCAGAGGTGACAGTTTGTGCGCCTAAAACCTTGATGCCTATAGAGATAGAGAAAATGGGGTGTAAAAGAACGTATTCTTTAGAAGAAGCTATGAGGTCGGCAGATGTAATAAATGTATTAAGATTGCAAAAAGAGAGACAAAAAAAGGGGTTGTTGCCCACAATTAGAGAATATATAGAGGAATATGGAGTGACTTTGCAAAAAGTAGAGAAATTTTGCAAGAAAAATATTGTTATTATGCATCCAGGGCCAATAAACAGAGGAATTGAAATGAGTCAGGATGTAGCAGACAGTGATAAAGCTGTTATTTTAGAGCAAGTAACAAATGGAATAGCTATAAGAATGGCAGTTATGTTCTTGTTGTCGCAATATAAACAGAAGTAAACAGGGTTTA
>JAQVOV010000005.1:3427-18366 GCA_028702395.1 Candidatus Omnitrophota bacterium | reverse complement strand
AGTCCACAATGAAAACAGATTTTTTACTTTTTACTTTTACCTTTTTACTTAAAGAATATAGAGGAGAGAAATGAAGATATTAATCAAACATGGAACAGTAATAGATCCGTATAATAAAATAAACGGACAGTATGATATTTTAATTGATGAAGGGAAGATAGTTAAAGTAGCAAAAGACATAAAAGAGAAAGCAAGTAAAACAATAGAGGCAAACGGAAAAATAGTTTGTCCAGGTTTTATAGATCTGCATGTTCATTTGAGGGAGCCTGGCAGAGAAGATAAAGAGACAATAAAAACAGGAACAAAAGCAGCTATAAAAGGAGGGTTTACAGCCGTTGCATGCATGCCAAATACAACCCCTTCTTGTGATAGTGAAAGCGTTGTGAACTTTATAAAAGAAAAAGCAAAAAAAAGCGGATATGCAAAAGTATTTCCTATAGGAACTCTTACAAAAAACAGAGAAGGAAAAGAGCTTTCTGAAATGGCAGAATTAAAAAGAAGTGGATGTGTAGCTGTAAGTGAAGATGGGGACAGCGTAGAAGATAATTTTATAATGAGACAAGCCTGTGATTATGCAAAAACTTTTGAGTTAACAGTATTTGTCCATTGTGAAGATAAAAAACTCAGCGAGAATGGTGTTATGAACGAAGGGTTTATGTCTACTAAATTAGGACTTAAAGGTATTCCCAATAAATCAGAGAGTATTGTTATTCAAAGAGATATTGAAATAGCAGAACTTACAGATGTCAAAATGCACATATGTCATCTTAGTACGAGAGAAGGTGTTGAGCTCATAAAAAATGCAAAAAAAAGAGGCTTACAGATCTCTGCTGAAGTAACACCTCATCACCTTAGTCTTACAGATGAAGCGTGTGCACAATATGATACTAACACTAAAATGAATCCCCCTTTAAGAACAAAAGAAGATATTAAAGCTTTAAAAAAGGCATTAAAAGAAGGGATCATAGATATTATTGCAACAGATCATGCACCGCATTTGGAAAGTGAAAAGGATGTAGAGTTTGATAATGCTCCATTTGGCATAATAGGACTTGAAACAGCTTTCTGTGTTTGCAAAAAAGAATTAGTAGATACAGAAGATATTACAATGCAGGAACTTATAGAAAAATTAACAGTCAATCCAGCAGCTATAATAGGTATTGATCCGCCTGCATTGACCGAAGGATCTTCAGCAGATATAACAATTATAGATCCTGAAAAAACATGGGTTTATGAAAAAAAAGATATTGTTTCAAAAAGTAAAAACTCTCCGTTTATAGGGGAAAAGTTTAAAGGAAAAGTTGAGACAGTTCTTGTAAACGGGAAAATTATTATGGAAGAAGGCCTTTTTATATAGTTTAACATAATAAAAACTATTCATACAAACCCCCATTTTATAAAAAGCAGAAAAGGGTTCAAAGTGAAACAGCTAAAAGTCAAAATAATAAAAAAAGATAATATTTCAGACAGTTGTTTTAAGCTTTCTTTAAAAAGCGACTATTTGAAGAAAACAGCTAAGCCTGGACAATTTGTCAGCGTAAAATGTTCGGATACTACTAGTCCGCTTTTGAAAAGACCTTTCGGTATACATAAGGTCACTTCACATGGCATTGAGTTATTGATAAAAAAAGCAGGAAAAGCAACGCAATTACTTTCACAAAAAAAAGAAGGGGATGAAATAATTGTGTTAGGCCCTTTAGGGCAAGGGTTTGAAATAGAGCATAAAAAAAATGACATTTTGCTTGTAGCAGGCGGATACGGAGTTGTTCCTTTATATTTTTTGGCAGACCAGATAATAAAAAAAAATAAAGGTGCAAAGATAAAAGTTTTTATAGGCGGAAAGACAAAAAACGATATTTTTTGTGCGGAAGATTTCAAGAAGCTAAAAGCAGAGTTGTATTTTTCAACCAATGATGGGTCTTATGGACATAAAGGCTTTGTTACTTCTGTGTTAATGAAAGAAATAGTGAAACTTGAACCAAAAAACTGTGTTATTTATGCCTGCGGACCAAATCCGCTTTTAATGGCAATTTCAGATATTTCAAAAGAAGAAAAAATAAAAGCGCAAGTATCTATGGAAGAATATTTAGCTTGCGGCATAGGCGTTTGCATGGGATGTGCAATTGAAACTACACAAGGAAAAAAACTTGTTTGCAAAGATGGGCCGGTTTTTAATGCAGAAGAGATCCTTTGGAAAATTCCGGAGAACTTAAACAAAGCGATCGATCAAAGAATAAATTTGTAATAAAGGGAAAAATGTCAAAAGCATTGGAAATAAAGATAGGAAAATTAAAATTACAAAATCCTGTAATGAGCGCATCAGGAACATTCGGATGCGGCGAAGAAATAAACAACTTTTTTGATATCAACAAATTAGGTGCGATCATAACAAAAACGATCACTATGGAAAAAAGACAAGGCAATCCTTCTGCGCGAGTTGTAGAGACCGCCTCAGGAATGATAAACTCTATAGGGTTAGAAGGGCCTGGGATAAGAAATTTTTTAAAAGGGAAAAAAGATTTTCTGAAAAAGCTAAAAACGCATGTAATTGTCAGTATTTCGGCAACTAGCGTTGAAGATTTTAAAATAATGACAGAGCTTTTAGATGAGCAAAGTTACATTAAGGCCATAGAGCTCAATTTGTCTTGTCCAAATGTCTCTCATGGGAAAACGTTGAGTAAATACAAGCTTATTGCGCAGGATCCAAAAGCAACAGAAAAAATAATCAAAATCGCAAAGAAATATACAAAAAAAACACTGATAGCAAAACTTTCCCCTAATGTGACCGATATAACAGAGATCGCAAAAGCTGCAGAAAATGCTGGAGCAGATGCAATATCTGCCATAAACACGTTAACGGCAATGGCAGTAAATGTTGAGAAGAGACGTCCTGTATTAGGGAACATTTTCGGAGGGTTAAGCGGGCCGGCAATAAAACCAGTGGCATTAAAAATGGTTTATGATATATCCAAAAAAGTTAAGGTCCCTATAATCGCAATAGGCGGGATAATATCGGCGGAAGATGCTTTGGAGTTCATTTTATGCGGAGCATCTGCTGTGCAAGTTGGAACTGCTACTTTTGTTGATCCATTTACAGGAGAGAACATTGTGAACGACCTTGAAAAATATTGTGAAGAAAAAAAGATAGAAAATATTTCTTCGCTAATAGGAGCTCTTGTTGTATAATAGCCAATAATTATAATCAAACAAAGGGCTGAAAATGATAAAAAAAAGAAATAAAAATCCTAAATTAATAGTTGCTTTAGATGTTGATACATATAGAAAAGCAGGAAGGCTTGTTAAAGCTTTAGCGCCATATGTTCAAGTTTTTAAAGTAGGCAACATTTTGTTTACGCAATGCGGGCCAAAGATCATCCAATATATACATAAAAAAGGAGCAAAAGTTTTTCTGGACCTGAAATATTTTGACATCCCAAACACAGTTGCTAACGCTGCTGCTGAAGCCACGAAAATGGGAGTGTATATGATGAACATGCATGCTCTTGCAGGAGAACAATGCATGAAATTAACAGCAAAGACTGTTAGGCAAAAAGCAAAAGAGCTTCATATCTTTAAGCCCATTTTAGTTGCAGTGACTATTCTTACAAGTATGAAAGAAGAAGATCTAGAGCCTTTGGGAATAGAAGGTCCTGTTGACGAAGTAGTAACGAAATATGCTAAATTAGCCCAAAAAGCAGGGGTAGACGGAATAGTTGCTTCTCCTCTTGAAATAATTAAAATAAAAAAGAAATTCGGAGATAATTTTGTTGTTGTAACACCTGGCATCAGACCTGAATGGGCACAAACAGCAGACGACCAGAAAAGGGTAATGACACCTAAAGAAGCCATAGAAGCAGGATCAGATTTTATTGTTATAGGCAGACCAATAATTCAAGCAAGAAGGCCTGTGGAAGCTGTTAAAAAGATACTGGAAGAAATACAGGAGTAGCTTTTACTTGCCCTGAACCAGAGTTTTGCTTCGCAAAACACGATTCAGGGTTCAATTAGAAGATAGAAATTAGAAACCAGAAACCAGGGTAAATTGATTTAAAGATAAACGGTTATAGACTGTCCTGGTCTTTGGTCACTAAACGGGAGGAAATCTCAAAAATGACTCAAGAAGAAGTTTTACAAGTTTTTAAGGATAATGATGCGTTGCTAGAAGGACATTTTGTTTTATCTAGCGGACTTCATTCTCCAAATTATATGCAATGTGCTCTTGTGTTACAAAATCCGGCAGCAACTGAGAAGCTTTGTAGAGAGATAGCAAATAAATTCAAAGAAGAAAAACCTACTGCAGTTATTGCGCCTGCGTTAGGAGGAGTATTAGTTTCTTATGAAGTTGCAAGGGCTTTAGGCGTAAAAGGAATTTTTACAGAAAGAAAAGATGGGGAAATGCTCTTAAGAAGAGGTTTTACCTTATCGGATAAAGACCGCGTTATTATCGTAGAAGATATCATAACTACCGGAAGATCTACCAAAGAAGTGATAGATGTTGTTAAAGGCAAAGGTTCACAGATCATAGGCGTTGCTTGCATAGGAGACAGAACAGAAGGGAAAGTTGAATTTGGAGTTCCCTTTAAAAGCCTTGCGAAAGTTTCTATCCCTGTTTTTTCACAAGAAGAGTGCCCTTTGTGCAAAAAGGGAATCCCTCTAGTAAAGCCAGGATCTGGAACAAAGTAAAAATTTTTTGTTACGAGAAAAAAATATTTGAAAAGTTTCAATTATTTTTCTACTTTATTTACAAAAATAATAAAAAACATTGTTTTTTTTAATAAAGTAGTATAATAAAGAATAAATAAAAACTGCTACGTGCTACGAGCTACGCGCCGCGAGCCTTAACGGAATCCTAAGATTTCTTTAAAAGCTCGAAGCTCGCAACGCGTGGCGCGAAGCGCGAAATAAGGAGACTTATCATGGAAATGGATTTAAACAACCTTATAAACAAGATCCAGCAAGACGGGATAGATTCAGCTGGGAAAAAAGCAAAAGAAATTATTGATCAAGCAGAAAAAAAAGCAGCAGACATTGTTCAAAAAGCTCAAAAAATGGGAGCTGATATTATAGAACAATCCCAGAAAAAAGCAGATCAATACCAGCGATCCTCTATAGACACAATAAAACAATCTTCCAGAGATGTTTTGCTAACCTTGAGATCTAGAGTGCAGGAATTTTTTGGACGAATAGTCAAAGAAGAGGTTTCAAAAAGCCTTTCCACAGAAGTCATACAAGAAGCTATTTTAAAAATAGCAGAAAAGTTCTCTCCGGATCAGGAGATAGAAGTGATCCTTACAGAAGAAGAAAAAAAAGCTTTGAAAGATTCTTTAATAAGAGAACTCCAAAAAAGGAAAGCAGAAATAAAAACAACAGACAAGATAGACAGAGGTTTTAGAATAGGGCAAAAAGGAACAAATTCTTTCTTTGATTTTTCAGAAACAGCTATAGCAGAAGCTTTTGTTAAATTTTTAAATCCAAAATTAGTTAAGCAATTAGATATTAATCTTGGAATAGGGCAAGAGGAAAAAAACAATGGTTAAAGGGTATTATTATTTAATAGCGTCTTTGCCTTTTTTGAGCCTTGAAAAAGAATTGAGGATCTCTAAAGAACAGTTCCTTTTGGAATGCGAAAAGTGGCTTTCAGAAAAAGACATGGACATTCTTCTCAATAGTGTTGTTTTCGAAGATGATATAGATTTTGAAAAAGATGATATGCTTAGTATATGGAAAGCCTTTGATGCTTTTTTGAGAAAACAATTGGCAAGATACAGAGAGAATACAAAAGAAGGATTGAAAAGTTCAGTTACAGATAAAACGATAAAAGAAATTGTTGAACAACAAGACCCTTTGAAAAAAGAAAAGGTTCTTGCTGAAAAAAAGCTGGAAATTTTAGATGATCTTGAACAAGGACATGTTTTTGATCTGGAAGCAGTAATAATTTATTATTTAAAACTTGTAATTATTGAAAGAATAAAAAAGTTCGATGAAGAAAAAGGGTTGCAGGTTTTTGAAACGTTATGTGAGGTAAAATATGAATAAGAATAATGGGAAAATAGTATCTGTTAACGGGAATATGATAAGCGTTGAGTTTGAGGGGGATATTCTGCAAAACGAAGTGGCATTTGCTGTTTGTGGTGACAAGAAACTAAAGGCAGAAGTTATAAAGATCGAAGGGAACATTGCATTTTTACAGGTTTTTGAATATACCAAAGGGATAAAAGTTGGAGCAGAGGTAGCTTTTTCAGGGAACATGCTTTCTGTTCAGCTAGGACCTGGTCTCTTGGGGCAAGTTTACGATGGATTACAAAACCCTTTGCCTGAACTTGCAAAAGAATTTGGATATTTTTTGCCAGTAGGCATAGAAAGATCAGCCATAGATATGAAAAAAAAATGGACATTTAATCCTATTGCAAAAAAAGGAGAAAAGGTTAAGGCCGGCAATGTTTTGGGATATGTGAAAGAAGGACTTTTTAAGCATAATATAATGGTTCCTTTTTATCTTCAGGGAGAATATGAAATACAAGATATTGCTTCGCCAAACGATTATAACTGCGAAGATATTATTGCAAAAATAAAAGATGAAAAGGGTAAAACAATAGATTTAACAATGGTTTTTGAATGGCCTGTCAAAATGCCTATAAAAGCATATGATGAAAAACTTTCACCAAAAGAAACGATGGTAACAAAACAAAGATTAATAGATTCTTTTTTTCCTGTATCAAAAGGAGGAACTTTTTGTATCCCAGGTCCTTTTGGCGCAGGTAAAACAGTATTGCAACAATTAATTTCTAGACATGCACAAGTCGATATCGTTATTATTGCTGCATGCGGAGAAAGAGCAGGGGAAGTGGTTGAAACATTAAAGGAATTCCCAGAACTTATAGATCCTAAAACAGGCAAATCTCTTATGGAACGAACTATAATTATTTGTAACACTTCTTCAATGCCTGTTGCAGCCAGAGAATCCTCTGTTTATACAGGATGTACTTTGGCTGAATATTACAGGCAAATGGGGTTAGATGTTCTTTTGCTTGCAGATTCAACTTCTAGGTGGGCTCAGGCGATGAGAGAGATATCTGGAAGGCTAGAAGAAATTCCTGGAGAAGAAGCTTTTCCAGCATATCTAGAATCAAGAATAGCACAGTTTTATGAAAGGGCAGGTGTTGTAAAACTTCTAAATGGAGAAAAAGGGTCGCTTACAATAGGGGGAACAGTATCTCCTGCAGGAGGGAACTTTGAAGAACCTGTTACACAAGCAACGCTTAAAGTTGTAGGAGCTTTTCTTGGTCTTTCCAGAGACAGAGCAAATGCAAGAAAATTTCCGTCAATAGACCCTCTTGAAAGCTGGTCAAGATATAAAAGTTTTATAAATGAGGAAATAGCTGAAGACGCAAAAAATATAATGGTAAAAGGCGATGGAGTTGACCAAATGATGAAAGTTGTTGGTGAAGAAGGAACTTCTATGGATGACTTTATCGTTTATTTAAAAGCAGAGTTCATCGACTCTGTATATTTACAACAAAATGGGTTTGATTCTGTGGATGCAGCGTCTTCCTCCCAAAGACAAGAATATGTTTTTGCAAAACTATACAAGGATATTTTAAAAAAAGAATTTTCTTTTAAAGAAAAAGAAGATGCGAGAACATTCTTTTATTCTTTAAGACAAGCATTCATTAACTGGAACTATAAAGAGATGGGTTCAGATCTGTTTAAAACACAAGAGAAGAAGATCGACGACTTGTTGCAGGAAAAAGGAAAATAAAAGTATGTAGGGGCGAAAAATTTTTCGCCCCTACAAGAGGAAAGTATAAAAAAGGAAGATAATATGAAAAAAGTATGTACTAAAATAGTGAACATTGTAGGAAATGTTTTGACTGTGCAGGCAGAGGGCGTGGCCTATGAAGAATTAGCCGAGGTATCTACTTCTATGGGAAGATCCTTAGCACAAGTAATAAGGCTGGATAAAGATCGTGTTTATTTACAGGCTTTTCAAGGATCAAGAGGAATATCTACAGGAGATGAAGTTAAGTTTCTTGGTCATCCCATGCAAGTAGGGTTTTCTTCCAATCTTTTAGGAAGGATATTTAATGGTAGCGGAGAGCCTATAGATGGAGGGCCTGCAATAACAGAAAACTTAATTGAAATAGGGGGACCATCTCCTAACCCTGCAACAAGAGTAATTCCGTCTCAAATGATAAGAACAAATATCCCAATGATAGATGTTTTTAATACTTTAGTAGAATCTCAAAAGCTTCCTATTTTTTCATCTTCAGGAGAACCGTATAATGAGCTTTTAGCGAGAATTGCTTTACAAGCAGAAGTTGATATGATCATTTTAGGAGGAATAGGACTGAAATATGATCAATATATATATTTTAAAGAAACATTAGAAGAAGGAGGCGCACTTTCCAGAACAATATTTTTTATGCATACAGCATCAGATCCTATTGTTGAAGGGTTAATGGTCCCTGATATGTGTTTAGCTGTAGCAGAGAATTTTGCATTACAAGGAAAAAGGGTTTTAGTTCTTCTTTCTGATATGACAAATTTTGCAGATGCATTAAAAGAAATAGCAATAACAATGGAGCAAGTTCCTTCGAATAGAGGATACCCCGGAGACTTGTATAGTCAACTTGCTGCAAGATATGAAAAAGCAGTAGATTTTGATGGAGCGGGAAGCATTACAATTCTGGCTGTTACAACAATGCCTGGAGATGATGTAACTCATCCTGTTCCAGATAATACAGGTTATATTACAGAGGGACAGTTTTATCTTAAAGGTGGGAGAATAGAACCTTTTGGCTCTTTAAGCAGATTGAAACAACAGGTTAACAAGGATACAAGAGAAGACCATAGAGCTATAATGGATGGAATGCTGCAGCTTTATGCACAATATAATGAGACTGAAGAAAAAAGAGCAATGGGTTTTAGAATGAGCCAGTGGGATCAAAAACTTCTTAAGTATGGGCAATTGTTTGAAAAAACAATGATGGATCTTAAGGTAAATATTTCTCTTGAAAAAGCTTTAGACGAAGGCTGGCAAATTCTTGCACAGTGTTTTGAACCGGAACAGACAAGCTTTAGATCCGAGCTTATAAATAAGTTTTGGCCAAAAGCTAAGTGATAGAGCGTTATGCGTTGTGCGAACTGTGTCATGAGTAGTGTGTCATGAGTATTGTGTTTGCTGTGGAAGGCTAAATTTTAGTTTTCCACATAAGACACACGACTCACTACACATTACTCACTACACAATCAAAGGTAAAAAATGGAAAAAGTAAAACTAACAAAGAACGAACTAAAAAAGCAAAAAGATTCTTTAAAAAGATTTACAAGATATTTGCCTACGCTTATATTGAAAAAACAACAATTGCAAGCAGAGGCAGCAAAAATACAACAGCAGATAGAAGAAATCTCGTCACAAAGACAAAAAGCAAAAGAAGATGTTATGAGCTGGGTTAAAGTTTTTGCTGAGGAAGTTGGGATAGAAAGTCTTGTAAAAGTAAAAAGCATAGAAGTCTTGGAAGGCAACATAGCAGGAATTGATATCCCTGTTTTCAAAGAACTTGTTTTTGAAGATATTGAATACGATCTTTTTACAACACCTTTATGGGTAGATGATGGTATTGAAGCAATTAAAAAACAAGCAGAATTAGATGTAAAATATAAGATATTACAGAAACAATTAACCCTTATACAAAGAGAACTTCAGGTAACAACGCAAAGAGTGAATTTGTTTGAAAAAATAAAGATCCCTCAATCAAAAGAGCATATAAGAAGAATAAAGATATTCTTAGGAGATATGCAAACAGCAGCTGTTGTTACTGGGAAAATAGCAAAAGATAAGATCGCAAAAAAACAAATTGAGGCGCTATCTATATGATCGTAGAAATGAAAAAACTTACAATTCTGGTTTCCGAAGAGGAAAGAAAGAACCTTCTTATTGCTTTAAGAAAATTAGGGGCAATTCATGTCAGGAATATGGAAAAAAAAGAAGGGGAAAGATTGTCTGAGCTGGAAGAGAAAATAAATTATCTTAAAAAGGCGATAATCGTAGTACAAAAAACCGATATACATCCCCCAGAAATACCTATGCACCTGTCTACTGAAGCTATAGAAGAAGTTGCAAGAGAAATTTGTGTTTTAGACGACGAGAAACAGGAGAAGATAAAAGATATAAAACAGTTGGATGAGAAAATGGGGTTTTTCAGGCCTTGGGGTTCTTTTGACCCGGTTACTGTAAGGCAATTAAAAGATCAAGGAGTGAACATAAAGTTCTATTTGGCGCCAAAAAACAAAATAAAAGAAATTCAAAAAGAAAAAAACAAATTTATTGTTCACATAGATAATTCTCAGATATATTTCGTACAATATCTTTATGGCGAAGATAGAAGTTTGGAGTATAAACAAATCTCCCTTCCGAAATACGGATATGAAATATGGTATGAAAAAAAACAGGAAGAGATCTCTCGAATAGATGCTATAAATATTTCTGTTGAAAAAAGGGCAAGAGCTCTTGAAGACATGAAAGAACATCTAAGATATATAGAAGAAAAATACGAATTCTATAATGTACATTATGGGATGAAAGAACAAAAAGAATATTCTTTTTTACAAGGATTTTGCCCTAATGATAAAGTTGAAGAAATAAAAGAGATGTTCAAAATGTTCAATGTAGGGTATGTTATAGAAACACCTTCGGAAACAGAGGAAGTCCCAACCTTAGTTAGAAACGCAAAGTGGATAAGTATTGTTGAGCCTATATTCAATTTCATGGGAACAGTTCCAGGGTATAAAGAATATGATATAAGCATGTGGTTCTTATTGTTTTTCAGTTTGTTCTTTGCAATGCTGGTAGGCGATGCAGGATATGGGGTTTTATTTTTGGCCATAACAGCTTTATGTCAAAAAAAATTCAAGAAAGTGCCTAAACAGCCGTTTTTTTTAATGTATGTTTTAAGTATATCAACAATAATTTGGGGAGCATTAACAGGAACATGGTTTGGGTCAGAAACAATAGCAAATATCCCAATATTAAAAAAGATAACCTTTCCTCAACTGGCAAGTTTTGACCCTGTAGGAGATAGCCAATCTTTCTTGATCCACATTTGTTTTGTTATAGGGGTGATACAATTAACTATTGGAAGGGTAATGGTTTTTTTTAGAAAGATCCCTTCTCTTAAAGCAATAGCAGAAATAGGGTGGATAAGTATTTTATGGAGTTTGTTTTTTCTTGCAGACCTTCTTGTACTAGGAAAGGCTATGCCTGTAATTGCTATGCCTTTGTTAGGAGCAGGAACTTTATTAGTGTTATTTTTTGCTAATTTTCAAAAGAACATATTAAAAGGAGCAATGAGTACCATAGGAAATCTTCCTTTAGATATAGTGGGACGATTTTCTGACGTAGTTTCATATTTAAGATTGTTTGCAGTTGGTTATGCATCAGTTATTGTTGCAAGCAGTTTTAATCAAATGGGAATGGAAGTAGGGTTTAATAGTTTTGTAACAGGTCTTGGAGCTGCGATGATAATTCTTTTTGGCCATATATTGAATATTGTTTTGGCTTTAATGGCTGTTATAGTTCATGGAGTTAGGTTGAATATGCTGGAATTTTCAGGACAGATGTCCATGGAATGGGCAGGGCAAAAATATAGTCCTTTTAAGGAAAAGGAAACGATAGAGATATAGGTAATAAAAAATAAAGATAAAAGAATAAAGATAAAAGATAAAAGGATGGAACGTCCTGCTATAAGGGTGGTTAATAAGAATCCACAATGATATTCAGGGTTTTATCTTTAATCTTTTGTCTTTTATCTTAACAAGCAATTAAGGAGGAAATTATGATAGCAGGATTAGGAGACATGGGATGTTCATTAGCTTTTGCTGCAATAGGTTCAGCAATAGGAACAGGTGTTGCAGGTATGGCAGCAATAGGGGCATGGAAAAAAGCTTTTTTGCAAAATAAAGTTGCACCGTTTATTTTGATAGCATTTGTAGGAGCACCTTTGTCACAAACAATTTATGGCTTTATTTTGAAAAATCAAATAAAAGCAGCTGATTTGCCTGCAGAAAGTTATCCTTATCAGATAATTATAGGGTTAGTTGCAGGTCTTGCAATAGGGTTTTCAGCTATAATGCAGGGGAAAGCTGGAGCACGAGCAGCAGACGCATTGACAGAAACAGGAAAAGGATTTGGTAACTATCTTATGGTTATTGGAGTTATTGAAACAGTTGCTCTTTTTGCCATGGTTTTTGTTATGACAGGTCTTCCTAAAGTTGCGGGAATGTAAGCGATGGAATTGTAAAGAGCTTATCGGTTCTCGGGACACACCTAATCAATGGTTAATATTCTCCCCTAGGTGTGTCCCGCTCAAGCTATAAAAAAGATGTCTGTCCACTGCGGAGTTTAATTACAACTAGGGACAGACATCTTTTTTGTATTGTGGAATTTATATAAGGGGTTTTAACAAACAACTTCAGCGATGGGTTACGCGCAGCGAGCCACGAGCTTCGAGCTAAAGGAACGTTCTACTAGAGTTTTGTAGGGGCGCATCGTGATGCGCCCTAAAAGAAAAAAGTTTTAGTAATATAGAAGGGGCGAAAAATTTTTCGCCCCTTTTCATTGCAATACAAGGATTATGTTTTTTTAGCTTGGTAGAGAAGATGTCTCAAGGGTTGAGCCTGGTCCTACAGGAGAGCCTAATTTTTGTCCTTTCACTGCAACGGCACAAGAGGCAATACGAGAGGTCGTATTAGCTTGGCAGCGGTTTTCCGCAAAACTAAACCAAGCTGGAGACGCGCCAGTTTTACATACCATTAATATTGCTTGATCCGCATCAAGGTGTACAGAGATAATTTTATAGGGCATGTATTTTTTCACACCTAAAAGATAGCAAAAATTTCAAGAAAAGTCAAGAAAAAGAGAAAAAGAAGAAATATAGTAGAAAAAGCAGTTGAAAAGAGTTGTATTGGGTCAATAGGATTGATTATGGGGTGGAATGACCGAAAGAAGTTTCGAAAGAGTTATTTTTAGACAAACTAAGGGGTTTAACTGGCAGCACTAGCAGTGGTTAGGTTTCCTACTGGTAAAGCTTCGCCATCGCCACCTTTTGGTGTGTTTTCACATAAAGAGCCTTGGGAACCTGAAGAAGCGCACTCAAAAAGAGAACCAGTCCCTGGCAAGAGATAAAGCCCCCCTATCATGCAAACTTGTACGATAGCTTGTTTTTGATCAAGGACAATTGCCTTTGTTTTCGGAGGGGTGTATTTTTTCATAAAAGTAGTATAGAAGAATTTTTTGAAAAAAGCAAGAGGAAAAAAGATCAGTTGAACTAGTTGGATTGGTTTTACAAGAGTATAAAAGGGTCTGGATAAATATGTTATTAGAGTGCCATGAACCAAGATTTTGCATTGCTCGTAAGTCTATGGCTTTTCGGGACACACCTAATCAATGGTTAATATTCTCTCCTAGGTGTGTCCCGAGGCAAGCTATAAAAAAGGTGTCTGTCCACTGCTGAATTTAAATACAACTTGGGACAGACCTCTTTTTTGTATTGAGGAAATTATATATAGGGGTTTAACAAACTTCTGCAATGGGCTGCGCGCAGCGAGCCACGAGTTGCGAGCTAAAGGAACATTCTGATAGAGGTTTGTAGGGAGAAGGCGGTGACTATACTAGCAAAAGAAAAGGCGGAATATTTCCCGCCTTTTTTACACATACAATAAAATTTTTTAGCTTAAGACTCCGGAAGCTTCCAAGCTTCCGCCTAAAGTGGATGTAAGCATAGAAGTACTTCCTCCACCAAGACTGCCTTTTGCTGTGTTTGCACAAGCTGGACCAGTTCCTGTGGTTTTGCCACAAGCATACACTCCAGGGGCTCCTGGAAAAAGATAAAGGCCTCCTAGCATACAAGCTTGTATTATGGCTTGTTTTGGATCAAGGTCAATGGAAGAGATCCTTTGGCTTATATATTTTTTCATACAACCTCTTTGGGAAAAATAAAACAAAAGAAGTATCCTTTACATTATATTAGTATATAAAAAAGGTCTCCTGTTGTAAAGGAAAAAAGATCTAGTAAAAGAACAAAAACTATGGCGTTAAGAGCACTGTTGCTTTTTGATTATCCGAAGTATCAACAATTACACGACAAAGAGCACAACAGTCTCCTTCGCAAGAAGTTCCGTACATAGATATTATACCGATATTTTCTTTAGCTAGTTTACTGGTAACAACGTTTAATGCCCCTGGTTTGTTTTCAAGAGATACAACAAGAACGCTTTTTTCTTTTATGTTAGTAAATCCGTTTTTTTTCAGAGCATCAACAGCCAAAGAATCATTATCCGCAGTTAGCCTGATCTGGGCTTCAGTTGTCCCAGCCTTTATATATCCAGCCAAAGCCTCAATATTAATTCCCCGTTCAGAAAGTATTTTGGATATCTTTGCCAATTGACCAATCTTGTTTTCAACAGAAAGAAAAAGTTCTTTATTCATTTGAACAGCCTTTATCATAATGACCCCCTTGTTGTTTTTCTATATTTTCATGTTTTTCTTAAAATGATATCATAGCTCTAAAACAGGAGAATGTCAAGAGGGAAGCGGGTGCTACGTGCTGCGAGCCACGAGCTTAGAGATGTTGGTTTTTCGGGACACACATAACCAATGGGTAAAAAGATTCCTATGTGTGTCCCGAGGCAAGCTATAAAAAAGAGGTCTGTCCACTGAAGAGATGAATCACAACTATGGACAGACCTCTTTTTTGGATTGAGGAATTTATATATGGGGTTTCAACTACGCAAACTCCCTGTATTAAAGGCAAAAAATCTCCATTCTCGCCCCGTAACAGCTCCACCACATAAAAAGGGCAACTAAATTTATTTAGTTGCCCTTCTTTTATATGGCGGACACCCGCCGGCTATAGGTTTCTGCGGGGGCCCGCCATTTTATT
>JAQVOV010000005.1:0-3327 GCA_028702395.1 Candidatus Omnitrophota bacterium | reverse complement strand
TTTTTACCACTTAATGTGGCGTAGCCAGCCGGAGCTAAATATGGAGCTTCCAAGGGAAGCGAAATAACTTAGCGAAGACTGGTGGGCGCGAGAGGACTCGAACCTCTGACCTCCTCGGTGTAAACGAGATATTCTAACCAACTGAACTACGCGCCCATATTTAAAATGTTCGCATATACTATCATATGCGTCTATAACTGTCAAATATTTTTATAAAAAAAGTCCCTTATTTGAAAAGTGTGTTTTTTAAAAAGAATTTATATTTAATAAGGGGTAGGATCAAAAAATGCCGGATTTATTGATGTTTTGCTTGGATTTTTTTATCCACTCTTCACATTGTTTCATTTTATCTTCAAGGTCTTCAAGATCTCCTGGAGAATAAGTTCCTGCACCGTATTTTTCTACAATTTCAATAACCTGCTCATATTTTTCCATTGATACTTCAAATTCTCTTATAGCAATTTCAGGTGATAATGCTATATGGATTTTTCCGCTTCTGAATTCTGTGTCTGCTTCTTTTATCAATCTAGCAGCTCTTTTGAGTTCAAGATCAGGTTTTATATACAGTTTCCCTGCAAAAGCTGTGTAAGATATGAGCACAACAAGAACAATGAGAAATAAAGATAAAAAATATTTAAGCGTTTTCATTATGCATAAATATACCATATAAAAAGATAATTTACAAATTCTTTATTAATAATAAAGGAAAACATAGGATTTTGCTAAGGATAAAAATCTTGACACAGTATAAATAAATGATACAATGACTCAACTATTAAATAATTCCTAAAAAAACAAATAACTAAAGGACTATTATGGATATTCTTAAATTCAAACATAAAAAACTTCAAGAATGGATAGCAAAAATGGCAGAAATGTGCCAGCCTGATAACATTATTCTGATAGATGGTAGTGAAGAACAAAAAAAACAATTGCAGGAAGAAGCTGTTTATAATGGCGAGATAATAAAACTTGATCAAGAAAAGCTTCCAGGCTGTTTTTACCATAGAACCCATCCTAAAGATGTTGCAAGAACAGAAAACCTTACTTTTATATGTACAAAGAAAAAAGAAACAGTAGGACCGAATAACAATTGGATGTTACCCTCTCAAGCTTATAAGAAAGCAGGGCAATATTTTAAAAATGCAATGAAAGGAAGAACAATGTATGTTATTCCTTTTTCAATGGGACCGGTCGGTTCTCCGTTCAGCAAAATAGGAGTAGAGCTTACAGATAGTATATACGTAGTTTTAAATATGCTTATAATGACAAAAGCAGGAAATGCAGTATTGGAATATTTAGGAGAAGATAAAGAGTTTACCAAATGTTTACATGCAAAAGCTGAGCTGGATAGCGAGAAAAGACTTATTTTGCATTTCCCTGAAGACAATGCTATTTGGAGTGTAAATTCAGGATATGGAGGAAATGTTCTTTTAGGGAAAAAATGTTTGGCATTAAGATTAGCAAGTTTCATGGCAAAAAAAGAAGGGTGGCTTGCAGAACATATGCTTATTGTAGGAATAGAAGATCCTTCCGGAAGAATAGAGTATATTACAGGAGCTTTTCCAAGTGCATGCGGAAAAACAAATCTAGCGATGATAGTGCCTCCAAAAGCATTAAAGAAAAAAGGATATAAAGTATGGACAGTAGGGGATGATATTGCATGGATGAGGATAGATAGCGATGGAGGGTTATGGGCCATTAATCCTGAAGCGGGGTTTTTTGGTGTTTTGCCTGGAACGAACAAAAATACAAATCCTAACGCAATGGAAACTATGAGGAAAAACACAATTTATACAAATGTACTTTTAAAGCCTGATCATACAGTTTGGTGGGAAGATGGAGATGGTCCAGCACCAGCAAAAGGGATAGACTGGCTAGGGTTGCCTTGGAAAAAAGGACAGAAAGATGAATTTGGAAAAACAATAACAGGAGCACATCCAAACAGTAGATTTACAGCTCCCATAGATCAGTGTCCTTCCCATTCTTATAGGAGAGAACATCATCACGGAGTACCAGTGTCGTCTATAATTTTTGGGGGAAGAAGAGAAACGTTAGCTCCGCTTGTGTTTGAAGCCTTTGATTGGCAGCATGGAGTGTTTTTAGGAGCTACTATGGCTTCAGCCAGAACAGCTGCACAATATGGCAAGCAAGGTGAAGTTAGAAGAGACCCAATGGCAATGCTGCCATTTTGCGGGTATAATATGGGTGATTATTTTACACATTGGATAAAAATGGGTAGAAGCATGTGGAAAAAACCAAGGATCTTTATGGTTAACTGGTTTAGAAAAGATGAAAAAGGAAATTTTATATGGCCTGGATTTGGGGAAAATCTCAGGATATTGAATTGGATAAATTTAAGATGTGAAGGTAAGGTAGATGCTCTAAAAACACCGCTAGGATATATCCCTAAATATGAAGATATAGATATGGATGGATTGGATTTTCCAAGAAAAGATTGGGATAAACTGTTTGTCATAGATAAAAAAGAGTGGAGAAAAGAGATAAAAGAACAAAAAGAATTTTTAGGAACATTCGGCAAACAATTACCAAAAGAGATCTGGGAAGAAGCTTGTGCCTTTGAAAAACGCATGAAAAAATGAACCTCTTGTGTCTTTTGTGTTTATTATAGTCTTAAACATCCAGTGACATATAATAAAAGCGTGAGGAAAAAATGTTTAAAGAAAAGACAGTCTCCATAGAAAAATTCCTTCTTATTTCTCAGCAGCCTTTTTTGTGTGATCTATCGCTTTCAGAAAAAACATTTCTTTCCAATAGATGCAAGATCATTGAATTTAAAAGGGGTGAGATCATATATCTTGAAAAGGCCCCAAGAGACTTTGTTTATATTATAGTAAAAGGACAGGTAGAGCTTTTTATCCAGCGAAAACAAAAAACAAAGACCATACATGATCTAAGAATAGGAGATCTTATAGGATTGATCTCTGCAATGACCGAAAAGAACCATTCTTGCAGTTCAAAAGCCTTAAAAGATACAAAAGTAATAGGTATCAAGCATGATGACCTTCATGTTGTTTTAAAAAAGATCCCATTGCTGGCATTATATGTATCAAAAATACTTTCCAAAAGAGTGAGAAGCCTTTTGTCAGACGAAAAAAAAGTGTATGAAAACAATGTTATTACAGTGTTTTGTCCAAACAGTTCTGCAACAGCAACGAAATACACAAAACTTTTAAAAGAAGAACTTCAAAAACAAGGAGAAAAGGTAGCAGCGTTCAGTATCAATAAGGATCTGACAACAAAAAGCATTAATAATAAGACAATTAAAACCTCTGAGCAAATAAACTTCATAGACAAATATGTTTC
>JAQVOV010000201.1 GCA_028702395.1 Candidatus Omnitrophota bacterium | reverse complement strand
CTTGTGCCTCAAGATTTGAGAGCACCAATATAAGGATGAGCGGAAACCCGTTGTTCATTTGACAGAAGTTTATTTTGTGTTTGACAACTGGTTACCATATAAGGGGCAGACCTGTGTGTCTGCCCAAAAATCGTAGAAGCGATTGGATCCTGTTTTGATATTGAAAGGTATTTGTTTAAGCTACGCGCAGCGCGCCGCGAGTTCCGAGCTAGAGGAACGTCCTAAAACCTTTTTTCGTAGGGGCGTATTGCAATACGCCCCTACAAAACCACGTTCAGAACCTTCCAAATGGTTCGACAAACTCACCATCAGAGCTCAGGATTACAGGGATCTTGTACGAGGAATTTGTTTTAGGCCCTGATCATAACACAATATCATAAATTGATATTGCCAATGAGCAAAACTTAATGACATAACTCAATCTAACAGCTATCTACATCTTTTAAAATCATATAAAACATATCAAAAGCACGAAATATGGTTTTTTTAAAGAAAAATCTAACTTTTTTATCTTAAACTTCCACAAATACCTTAAAATCAGGTATACTTATAGTATAAAGTATTTTAAATAATATGTTCTTTTGCCAGTAGGGGGTGATTGAAATGATGAATAGACGTGGGGAAGTACGAGCTAAAACAAAACTGTTTTGCGAGTTCAGGGATCCTGAAAATAACATGTATACAGGGAAGATCCGTGATCTGAGCAAATCTGGGCTAAAACTTGTTGCAAAAATCGAAGATTTTCCTATTGATATTAAAACCTTTGAATTATCATTTCACTTACCGATCAGCAATGTTGATCTGACCATTAAAGCAGAAATTCGCTGGCAGCGTTTGACAGAAGTAAATATGGAAGTTGGTGTTGAATTCATCAATATTAGACCTATGCAAAAGCTCGATATTGGGCAATATGTAAGTAGTGCGTTATATTCATCAGGAGGCGTCTTGAATCAGCGATTCGGTTTTTAAAGCGTTATCTCGCATGTCGTAGGTCGCCGGCAGGCGGCAAGGCAAGTATGTAATATGTCGATAGTGGTAGGTTCTAAAAAATAGAACATTTTAAACCAAGGCTATAAAAAAACCTTGGTTTTTTCTTTTATAATATGGCTTCTTAAGCTATTTCATTTAAAACCTAAGTCAAAGCCCCCTATTGGAACCCTACGAAATACGATATACGAACCCAAACTAATACAATTCGGGCTGTTACACTTCTTTGACATTTCTGTTACATTTTTGTTAACCATAACATTTGAAAATATGACATACTCTACAATGTAAAGGGGAGAGCTGTATCTTTTATTAAGGAGGTAAATATATGATAAATCATAGGAGAGACCTAAGGATAAAAACAGATCTACCCGCAACAGGATACCTGCATGGAAAAGAAACTGAACTCAATATTTGTAATATAAGCAGATCAGGCGCGTGTTTACATACCAAAAATCAACATGCCATATATGGCAACACAGTCCAGCTCAACTTTAAAATACCTTTTATTAACAAAAACATCTGTTTAATAGCTGAAAAAAAAAGGCAAAAATATTATCAGAAAGAATTGACCATAGGAGTTGAATTTCTAAATATAACGTTGAAAGAAAAAATGGAGATCGGTTATTTTATAGACTCAATGATCTTTTCAAATATCAAAGATGATAATAATGCAAAATTTGAATCTGTATAGATCCGCAAAAGTCAAATATTCAATAATACCAGTTTAAATTTTATACAACTATGTTGTTATTTAAAAAAGCTAAAACCCATCAAAAAAAACTTGTCATGACGAAAAAAGAACAAAAATCAAGGGACATATTACAAAATATTGTGTAAATTATAAGAATTTTTTATAAAAAAACACAATATATATTGACATTAGTAAATATTTTATGATATAATGATTAATTACACCAAATTGCATCAAGTAGGTTAAATAAATTCCATAAAAACATGTAATTTATTATTATACTATATTGTATAAAAAAAGTCAATCTCCTATATGTGAAGTTAACATAAGATGTATTATCGGACGTTGCAGGACAGTTGCTTTTTTGCTTTTTAATGCAGGTTTTTATAGGATTGCTTACTGTTGTTTCGTTCTGATTACACGCTTTCCTGTTAATAACATGTTTGCGCTTTAAAGTAAATGCCTATTTAAATGGATGTTATCCACAATTTTACTTGTGAGCATATGCTCATCCCCTGTTTTGTGAATAAGTAGGTAAGAAACGCGCTTACGTGTTTAGGGCCTGGCCCCAAGCCTCTGGAGAAGTGCCCCCAAGACTCTGGAGAAGTGCCCCCTCAGCCTAAATATATAAATCAGAAAGCACATATTTTATAGGAGAATTCACCACCTTGTGGCCTTTACTTTAGCTGAAACATTGCAAAAGAGATTGTCAAGTATTGTGTGTCTCAAGCACCGGTTGTTTAATATTGTTTAACATCTCATCTAATCGTTCCTGTGCAGGTAATATTGCTGTAACTGGGTATTTCATATAGTTTTCTTCTAGCTCTA
>JAQVOV010000200.1 GCA_028702395.1 Candidatus Omnitrophota bacterium | reverse complement strand
TTTGCCGTCTATCAGACGGCAAATACCGGGATCTAGAATCCTTTGGTTTCTCGGGACACACCTAACCAATGGGCAAACTGATCCCTATGTGTGTCCCGAGATCAAGCTATAAAAAAGAGGTCTGTCCTATGCTGAAGTTTAACTGCAACTTGGGACAGACCTCTTTTTTGGATTGTGGAAATTTTATATGGGGATTTACGGTTAAAAGTGATAAATGCAAGCCCTAATCACAGAGTTTCCACTTTTTATTGATCATTGTATCCGAAAAAATTTTCACGTCCCAATCATAGAATATCAAGAAGGCTGATTGTATAAATCAGATGTCAACAACACATAACGCGTTTTTGAACCTCTTCCCCTTAAAGTGTCCATACATTGCTGAGTATTGGTTGGATGAGTGCTTCCATGAGGGCAATCATAAATCCAAAAATAAACTCCTCCTATATGACAAACCTGCAAGAGCGCCTGTTCAGGATCAAGTTTTATTCTTTTTATACAAGGGCTATTATAGCTTCTCATAAAATAAGTTTATCACTTTTTTAAAAGCAAGTAAAGTAAAATCAAGGCTGTTTTAAAAACTGTTACTGCTCTCAACCTCTAATGTTCACTGCAGGGAGCTAGAATCTTTTGGTTTCTCGGGACACACCTAACCAATGGGCAAACTGATCCCTATGTGTGTCCCGAGATCAAGCTATAAAAAAGAGGTCTGTCCACTGCTGAAGTTAATCTGCAACTTGGGACAGACCTCTTTTTTGTATTGTGGAATTTATATATGGGGTTCGAAACAGTTTTTGTCGAATATCAAGACACTGAAAATTTTAAGTTTTTCCATAAGTAAACCAACCCTGTGTCCTTAAACAAACTTTAACTAGCATAAGCATGACCGGTACTTCAATTAAAACACCTACAACAGTAGCTAATGCTGCTCCTGATGAAAGACCAAACAACATTGTCGCTGTTGCGATCGCTACTTCAAAATGATTGCTTGCTCCGATCAAGGCACTGGGCGCAGCATCTTCATATTTCAATTTGAGTTTTTTTGCCAGCCAGTATGTGATAGCAAAAATAAAGCATGTCTGAATAAACAAAGGTATCGCTATATACAATATTGTGAACGGTTGCGCTAAAATAACAGCACCTTTAAACGAGAACAACAGCACCAAAGTAAAAAGTAAAGCAATGATTGAAATTGGCGACAAGATATGCAGAAATTTTTCATTGAACCATTTAACCCCTTTATGCCCTATGATCCATTTCCTTGACAAGTATCCCGCTACAAGTGGAAAAGCCACATAAATAGCAATTGACAATAACAATGCCTCCCACGGAACCGGCATCTTCCCTACACCTAAAAGAAAACCGCCAAGAATACCATATAGCAAAAGCATTGTAAGAGAATTGATCGCAACCATAACAAGGGTATGACCATCATTGCCTTTAGAAAGAAAACCCCACACCAAAACCATTGCTGTACAAGGAGCAATTCCTAAGAGAATACATCCGGCAAAATAACTCCGCCATAAGGGCACCTGAATCATCTTCAATCCCTCATGCATAACAACTGTTCCAGCACCTTGAATAGATCCAATTGCCCAGTCTGAGCCAGGCGGAAGTTTAACAAGATCAACAGCATCAACACCGATCAAACCTTTAAATACAAAACCAAGAAAAAACAAAGCGATAGCATACATCGTAAAAGGCTTAATTGCCCAGTTAACAAACAATGTCAAACCAACAGGCTTTGGAGACTTCCCTGCTTTAATAACTTCCGCAAAATCTATCTTCACCATTATAGGATACATCATAAAGAATAAGCAAATAGCTATAGGTATAGAAACAACCGGAGCGTCGTTAACATATATTGCAAAACTGTCAAGTGCCTTAGCCATTGCCGGAGCTATCTTTCCAAGCAGTATCCCTACACCGATACACGCTATCACCCATACGGTCAAATACCTTTCAAAGATCGACATATTACGCTTTGTTTTTTCATTCATATATTTCCTCCTGGAACTAATGTCTTGAAACAATGAAATACACCCATATATAATAAATTCCTACAAGAATAAAGATCGCGCCTGTAACTTTACGCATATAAATTTCGAGCCTTGCAACCTTATTGAACCAATGAGCCATTGAATGGACTCCGCATGAAATTCCTACTGCAAAAATAAGAACCGGCAGTCCTGTGCCGATCCCATATAAAAAAGGAAAAACTATTCCGAAATTACTTTTTACAGCCAAAGGTATTAAACTCCCGAAAAACAAAGCCGCTGAAATAGGACAGAAAGACAAAGCAAACACAATACCCAAAGCAAAAGAACCAAATACTCCTGCCTCAGCTAATTTATTCTGCCTTTCACCTGAAAGCGAAAAACCCGGAATATTAAAACGTAATATATCCAAAAGAAATAAACCGACAATGACCAGTAACGGACCCATAATTCTATTCATATATGTTTGGAAAAAATTGGCTACAACAGGCACACTGGCAAGCGATGAGATGATA